>JALOPT010000092.1 GCA_025453715.1 Methanoregulaceae archaeon
ATGGAGCCTATATAGGGTCTGTCCCGGTAGGGCTCCAGATTGGTCTCGGGAACCCCTCAACGATGATACAGTCCATCAATTCAGGCGGGACCGGACTTGTGGTCGGGACCGGGGCCCCTTGTTCCGACTGGGTGACCTTTACTGAATGGGCTGATGCCCGTTCAGCTGAAGGAAAGCCGCTTGTCATCGCCACAGTGCAGAGCTCTATCCAGGAGAGTATCATCCGGAGTGCCCTTTCATACGACAATATCACGGTGATCATGTATGGTACGTAACAATAAACAGACCATTTCTAACATGGCAAAGGGACTGGCAGTTATTCTCCTTTTCCTCGTTATCTGGGAGATTGCGGCGATTATTATCAACAATAATTATATTCTTCCAAGGCTTGGCGATATCCTGCTGGTCCTGGTCCACCCGCTGGCATCCGTCCTTGGTGGGGCCTCACTGGCACAGAATGCGGCTGTAAGTCTCCGGGAGGTGCTTACCGGGTTTTTTTGTGCGGTCGCCATCGCTGTCCCCCTCGGGCTCCTGATTGGGACTTCGAAGGAGGTCGATTCCTACCTGAACGCCTTTATCCAGATGATCCGCCCTGTCCCGCCCATCGCCTGGATGCCATTTGCCATCGCATGGTTCGGGCTGGGGTTCACATCCATTATTTTCATTATTTTCATGGGTGCATTCTTCCCGGTCCTGATTAACACGATAGACGGGGTGCACGGGGTACGGACGCAGTGGACCGATGTGGCCCGTATGTTCCGTGCGACGTCATTAGAACGGGTCCGGACAGTCGTAGTTCCGGGGGCAATGCCCGTCATCTGGACCGGGCTCCGCGTGGCGTTTGCCGTTGCCTGGATGTGCGTGGTTGCGGCCGAGATGCTACCGGGTACAAGTGCAGGACTTGGGTTTATGATCATGTATGCCTATAACCTGGGCCAGCTCCAGGTGATCGGTGCCGGGATGGTTATAATCGGCATCATCGGTCTTGGAGCCGATCTTCTCTTCCGTGCCGGGCAGGCCAGGTTCTTTCACTGGCAGGGGAGGGGATGATGGACCCCGTACTAACCGTCAGGGACCTCGCAAAGACCTTTGTTGAGGGCGAACAGGAGTGCAGTGTGCTCCAGGGGTTATCATTCGACGCATTTCCTGGAGAGATACTCTGCATCATGGGGACTTCGGGGTGCGGGAAATCCACCCTGCTCCGGATGATCGCCGGTCTTGAAACAATTGATAGTGGTTCAATCAGCATGCCCGGGCAGCAGGAGGGCGGAAAGGCCGGGGCAGCCATGGTGTTCCAGGACGACGCTCTCTTCCCCTGGCTCAGTGTCTGCGATAATATCTCCTACGGTCTGAAACTGGGTAACCAGGATGTACCCGGGGATGTGGCTTCGAAACGGGTTGCAGACCTCCTTGAACTTGTCAGGCTGACCCCGTTCTCCACGTACTACCCGTACCAGCTCTCGGGAGGCATGAAACAACGGGCTGCCGTTGCACGGGCACTTGCCGTACAACCCGGGATTATCCTGATGGATGAACCGTTCAGTGCCCTTGACCCGTTCACCCGCCGGGAGTTGCAGGACGAAATCACCAGGATACGGGATACTGCTTCGGCAGACGGTCACCCGGTCGCCATTCTTCTCGTCACCCATAACCCGGAAGAGGCCGTCTACCTCGCAGACCGGATAATCGTCCTTTCAGACCGGCCGGCAGCGATCCATGGAGTGATCGATGTCCGGCTCCCCCATCCCCGAAGTATTTCGGACAGGGAGTTCCTGGTGATCCGTGAAAAGGTAACGGGTCTGGTGAAACGATGAATTCCATGAAGGTCTGGTGAGAGGATGCCAGGAATCCGGAATCCTCTTCTTCTTTATCAGATCTCTGTCCTGCAACATCCGGGTCATTTCAAGGGTTACGGTCCCGCTTCTAACTCCTGGTAGGCCACAAATGCATCACGGTAGGAATCAAATACATGCTCCTTTCCAATCAACTCAATGATCCTGTCCTTTTCTAATTGCCGCATGACCTGGTCCCTGATATCGCTTATAACCAGTTCGACGCCATGTTTTTTCAACCTTCCATGAAGTTGTTTGATAGATTCCGAGCCGGAATAATCAATATCCCCTATCATTGATGCAGACAGGCACAGCCATTTCAGTGGCGGACTGGCACTTTTTGCAATGTCAAGAATGTCCCCGGTAAAACGATTTTCATTCGCGTAGTAAAGGTTTGCTCCGAACCGGTAGATTGCGAGTCCCGGTACTGCCTGCTTTCCTGATGAGGGAGGAGCTGATTTCCATTTTCCCTCTGGTGTTTGCGAGATCAGGACATTTATGGGATGGTAACTATGGCGAAGGTGGGCAAGGATGGAGAGTACGATCGCGATCACAATTCCCCACCCTACACTGATGAAAATCACCGTGAGTGTGGTCAGGAGTGCCACCATAAATTCAACCGGACGAAGGGTAAGAATCGTTTTCATGCCATTTATATCGATAAGCCGGATTCCTATGGTGAACACAATTGCTGCCAGCACTGATCTCGGCAGGTAAGAAAGCGGTACGGTGAGGAACAGGAGCACAAGAAGCACGATTCCAACGGTGACAACCTGTGCAAGCTGGGACCGTCCCCCTGCACTGTCAACCATTTCTGTCTTTGTCGGGCTACCGTTAACGACAAAAGTACCTGACATACCTGCAGCAATATTTGAGAGACCAAGGCCGACAAGGTCAACATTCTCATTGAATTTTTCTTCATATCGTATGGCATATGCACGGGAAGTTGCAGCACTCTGGGCAAGAATCACCAGGAAACAGGCAATGGCAATACCAAGGAGGTCGGGGACCAGGTCAGGTGACACGACAGGAAATGCGATCACAGGAAGGCCACCATCCATCGTGCCGATTGTCGTTACGCCATAGGCTGCAAGGTCCAGTGCCCATGATGCGATGATGGCGCCGATAACGGTAAGAAGAGCCCAGGGAATTGTTCTGAAAAAATGACCGCCACAAAATATGATGCCCAGGACCAGGATGGAAAGCAACACGGTGGTGCCGTTCATCAGGGAAATTTCCTGGGTGAATACATGCACAACCTGCAGGAGTAAGCCGGTGCCCTCATTCGGTACCCCGAACATTCCAGGGACCTGGCCAAGGGCGACCTGTATTCCCACACCGGTTAGAAACCCGATGAGGACTGCCCGGGAGAGAAAATCTGCAATAAACCCGAGCTTCAGTATACGCGATATTATTAAAAAAAACGCTGCAAGAAGTGCAACCATCCCTGCGAGGGCAATATACTGGGGAGATTCAGGCACTGCCATCGTCACCAGTACCGTAGCGGTGATCGCTGCGGTTGCAGAATCTGCCCCAACAACAAGGTGTTTTGAAGACCCAAAAATTGCAAACACTGCCATAGGAAGCAAAAGGGTATAGAGCCCAAGGACAACCGGTACACCTGCAATTTTTGCATACCCCATCACTTCGGGAATGGCAAGCGCTGCAAGGGTAATCCCTGCAATGATATCAAGCGGTATTTGAGAGGCTTTAACCGGAAGGATTCCTTCAAGAACTGGGAATTTCTCGAATGTACCTGCGATTTTTTTGAATAATGACATGATTTCCCCCGCATTACCTGTTCCAGTGATGCCTGGAAAGTGAAATAGTATGGTCCGGGTTATGACCGCTCCCGGTAGTTCACGCGACCGTAACGGTATAGGTGACCAGATGAATGGTAAGAAACAGGGATTAATAATACTGGTGCCGGAGGTACGAGTGATCGGACCCCGAAAAAAAGAGATTTCTATTACTCCAGGTATATTGACCTCAACAAATACACTTCAATAGTGGACTATCAATTATCAATGGCTCAATTGTAATACTGTCTTGTGGTAATATGAGAAGGGGTCACATCGTTTGACAATCGTATATATTACACCGTTTATTGTCTCCCTTTGGCATGCCCAGAAGGAATAGCGTCCACCTAGTTTCTCACGGCAACCGCACAGGACAACCAGCCCGAATCGGGAGTGGGGAAGTAGGTGCATTCACCCGTCCTCCTCTTCTCCATCTCGTCCATGTCATAATAGCAGCAGGTAAAATCCGGCGCAATTAATTCACGGATTTCCCCTTCGGTATAGGTAGTCATCCGGTTGAGGGCCGTATAATCCCTTACATGCGAGAATATTTTCTCCGGAATGAACCGCCGGTCCACCCTGATCAGCCGGCAGGGCTTGAGGTGTTCAAACACGACGCTCTGCTTTCCGCCGATTTCCGAAAGGGTGGAAAGGACACCAGCCATTCCCTCACGTGAAATGTAATACGATAGTCCTTCCATGATCACAATGAGGTGGGTTTCGTCCTCCTGCATGAGCGCGGTTCGAAGAGACGGACCATCCGTGATATCTGCCTGGATGCAGGAGATAAAACCACAGCGGTCCGGGACAAGGAGAGGGTACAACGCCTGTTTCTGGTCCATACCGCTCTCGTCGAATTCAATACAATGGCAGTCAGGAGTGAGCAGGTCAGCGAGTTCAAGGGCAAGCGGGGAGAACCCGGCACCGAGGTTGACAATGGTCGCCTTCCCCCGGGTTGAGGTTACCAGCGACCTGACCATCGTACTGATGAAATGTTTTCTGTTGATGATCACCTCGGAGTACCAGGGGCAGATGCGGTTATAGCGTTCGAAAAGGTTTCTTCCGGCTTCCAGGTCGAGCCTCTCGAGATACGAGCTGATCAGGGGATCTTGCTGGTAGTACTGGTCTGCCCAGAGCATTACCAGCGCCGCTGTATCTGATACCGGATGCCTGACCCTGACTCCTGTCATCCCTCACCTTCCTCCTCAGACATTGACCAGGTAATTTAAAAGACATCTGAAAAATCCCGTGTGGATTTTGTTGATTGAAAAGCACACAATTTTACGCAGGATTTTGAAAATGCCAGATATCAGACAACCGGGTTAGCAATCACTGATAGCCACACCTGGCAAAAAATACTCCGGTCCCGGGCAGGTCAGCATATACTATTCGGCATTACGGCCATGGATACCTTTATAAATTTATATAACCGTGAAAAATTTAATGAAAAAGATAAAAAAGAAAGAGCGGGACCCATATTTTTACATCTGCGTCATACTATGGGCAATATCTTTCTCATTACTGGGGATCTGGCTTGTTTTCCGGGCCTACACCCCGATACCGGCAGCAGCAGAAGTGGCCGGCATGGTACTTGGCTGGGCGATGGTCCTCCTGATTATTGCAAGTATCTGGGGATGTCTTTACATTATCCACCTCTTTATCAGGGCATGAACCTGGTTAACATACACATCAGCCTGGACTGATTGGATTTGGGGCAGGTGATAGTCAGGATAACCAGAATTTATTTTCTTTTCCCCCGGGGGACGCACTTCAGCTTCGGGAAATACATACCACTCATCATTTGAAAAATATGAAAATGTGGCTATTAATTACCAATTTTATTCTTTCCTCTTCCTGAAATTACTATCAAAAATTACAAATGCTACAAATACCGCGGAAATTCCTACAAAAAAGTATACAGGATTTATGGGGAAATCCGATAGTGTATTAACAATTTTCATGTTTGAGGGACCTAGCTTTCCTGGCGAGGGAGCTGGTGAAGTAAAACGGGTAGATGAGAATGTCGGGACCTTTGTGGTTGCAGATTTGTAAGTCGCTTTTGTTGTTGTGGTGACCGGCTTAACGGTAACGGTAGGTGACAGGGTAATGCTTGTCATTCCGGATATTTCACTGATCTTTCTATTAAGAAGGCTCCGGTACTGGCCCTGATCGTAAATAAGAGCAGTATTGTAGCATGTAATTGCCGAATTATAGTCTTTTAACAGGACGTATGTGTCTCCTTTATGGATCCACCCGGCTGCATTGCTTGGATTCATTTCAAGACCCGTCTCATACGCACTGATTGCCTCCGGATAACGTTTGAGATTTGTGAGGGCATCCCCCTTATCACACCACACTGCTGACAGACTTGGGTCCATTTTCAGCATTTTATCATAGAGGGATATTGCCTTGGTATAATCGCCCTGTGTCATGGCAGTTTTTGCATCAAGATAGAGACCGCTGGTGGTACGTGATTCCTCACCGGTAGCGAGCGTCGTCGACAGGCAAGCGCAAATAAGGAGGGCAAGCAATGATGAAAAAATTCTACCAGGTTTCATCGGTTACATTTTTCATCGGTTTTGTATGGTAAAATTGTTTTTAAATTGTTTTTATGCAGCAACACGTGAAATACATCACGATTAAATCAGCCGTGTTTCGTTTTCCAGTGTTCCACCGTCGCCGGATTTTTTTAAATTAATCCTTGCTGTGAATGAAATTTGAACTGGTTGTCACACTCTGCAAAGTTATATATACAAACAGATTATACAATATTGTGTTGATATGATAAACAAATAAAATTCATGTCAGCCAGGGAGTGGTGAAAAATGGTAACAAACCTGAAAAAAATTGCAATGATTGCACTGCTTGTGCAGATTGCATTGGTAATGCTCGCCGGACCCGTAAGTGCAGACACGGCGGTAAACCTGGGCAGGGACTGCAGCGGGGTTGTAGTATATAATAACGGTCAATATCTCGGGACCGCACCATTTACTGCAATCTTTGAAACCGGATGGCATTTCATTGAACTGTTCTTCGGAAAATACTACTACTCAGGATGGTTCTACTATCTCTGATTCATGGGGGGAAATTATGACATACTGCAAAATTTGTGGAAA
>JALOPT010000003.1 GCA_025453715.1 Methanoregulaceae archaeon
ATGATGTCCTGGTGATCAGGATAAAGTAATGATTCTGGCGTTATTTTGTTGAAAATTCATTTGTTCTTTCAAATTCCATGCGTGATAATCGTAATCTTTTTATATACAACAGAAGGCAAGTGCTTATATCCGTATAAAAACTAAACTCTCTTGTTTGAGCATTGTCGCTCGGACCCCCCCTTGATTTTTGTTCAAGGTTATTTAAAGAGAGCAACAGGAGAGAGTTAATGAATCTTAGACAACCGAACGCAAACGAAGCGACCGGAACGGTAAACCGCTCCCGGGACGTATCGCCCATGTCAGGGATCTGTACCCGTTGTGTCGATGGATGTAAAGGAAGCTGCGAAACATGGTTAGCATCTTTCCGTGGACGTGAAGTCCTGTACCCCGGACCTTTTGGAGAGATCACGGCAGGTGCGGACAAAAACTACCCGGTTGATTATTCACACCTGAATATCCAGGGTTACGCTGTAGGGGCAAAAGGCCTTCCCGAAGGCACAGAAATCGGCCCTGATTCGGCGGTATTTTCATCAGTTGACACCGAAACGGAGTATGGGTGGGACAAAAAGGTCAAGATGCGCCTGCCGATTTTCACCGGAGCACTCGGGTCCACAGATATTGCACGGATTAACTGGGAACACTTTGCCATTGGTGCGGCAATTTCCGGTATCACGATCGTCTGCGGTGAGAATGTTTGTGGGATTGATCCCGGCCTCAAACTCGATAACAAGGGCAAAGTGAAAGAATCCCCCGAGATGGACCGCAGGATAGGTATCTACAAGAAGTTCTATGACGGGTATGGAGAGATGCTCGTACAGATGAATGTCGAGGATACCCGTCTCGGTACAGCCGAATACGTCTCTTCAAAGCACAACCTCGACACTATCGAGCTGAAATGGGGCCAGGGTGCCAAGTGCATCGGGGGAGAAATCAAGGTCCGGTCGCTGGAACGAGCGATTGAGCTTAAAAAGCGCGGATATATTGTTCTGCCTGACCCAACACTCGCAGAGAATAAGAAGGCCTTCGAGGCGGGAGCAATCAAGGAATTCGAGCGACATTCCCGCCTGGGATTTGTAACAAAAGAAGGTTTCCTCGAAGAGGTCGACCGTCTTCGTGATATCGGATTCAAGCGGGTCACCCTGAAGACCGGGGCGTACTCCGCAGTAGAACTTGCAATGGCCATCCGCTTCTCGGCAGATGCCAGGATTGACCTCCTGACCATTGATGGCGCATCCGGGGGCACCGGTATGAGCCCGTGGCCAATGATGAACGAGTGGGGGATCCCAACGTTCTACCTGCAGGCGCTTGCCAACCAGTACTGTGAGAAACTGAAAAAGAGAGGTATAAGGGTACCGGATATTGCAATCGCCGGTGGATTCTCTGATGAACCGAATGTCTTTAAGTCCCTTGCGATGGGTAGCCCCTATGTCAAGGCAGTATGCATGGGCCGTGCACTCATGATCCCCGGCATGACCGGAAAGAACATCGAGAAGTGGATAAAAGATGGCGATCTCCCGAAGTCAGTATCGAAGTACGGGACAAAGGCGGAGGAAATTTTCGTCTCCTATGAAGAACTTAAAGACAAATATGGGTCACGGTTTAAGGAGATCCCAATGGGTGCAATCGGAATCTATACGTATGCACAGAAATTCAGGACCGGTCTCCAGCAGCTGATGGCAGGGAGCAGAAATTTTAATCTCAAGACAATATCCAGAAATGATGTGATGGCATTAACAGAGGAATCCAGCCGCATATCTGGCATACCGTATGTAATGGATGCATACAAGGACAAGGCAAACAGCATCCTCCTTGACTAAAATAATTTTTGAAAGAATGAACCACTGCACCTTCCAGGTCAGTGAATCCTTTTTTAGCCAAGTTTTCGTCAGGTCGCTACGGAATATTATTTCTGTAATGTACTTCGAGTGAGACTCATACGCTTCAGCGTAATACTAAAACCCACTATTGATTATGTTTATGTTCCTTGGTCTTATTTTTTCAGTCTGAATGGAAAAAAAGAGAAATCCCGGTATTCAGGTTTTCCTACGTACGTTATACGGGGGTCTCCGGGATGATGACCCAGGATGCCTCCTCGTTGCCGAACTTGTAATGGAAGAGAAGACCAGGGAGTGCCTGGTCAGGGACATTCGCAATTTCAACAGTACCGCTTCGTATTTCTCCTGGTTTTAACCCTATCAATGCAACATGGGTTGGTACTTGATACTGTTTTCCTGACCGGTCTGTTGCGTATAATTCTGATAATTTTTTCTGAAGTTCGGCAACAGTTGCAGTACCCACATTTTTAACCGCAAGTTCAAAACTCACCGTCTGTTTTATCGGATCACGGCTTTTATCCCTGACCGAAAATTCTAGCGATAAATTCCCGGCGTGTAATTCGGCCTTTTCATTTATTGAAAGGTTTAAGGGTTGTTTAGTGAACTGCATTACACTTGGTGTAACAGTTGTCACCTGTGCATCGGGTATATCCGTAACCGGGTTCGGCGGCCCGGCTTTTCCCTGTTCCGTAATGCACCCTGATGCCAGGCATGCAGAGGTGATAAACAGGATACACAAAATGTGTGGTATGAGTGTCCGATTTGACATTCTATTTCCCCCGGATTACAATTCTGCTTTTTCAGGTTTCTCTACCGGGGATGTTATTATACCTTTTGAAAGAGGACAAGTCAAAAAAAGGGTGTGATATTTCTCCCGCGGTAGCTTAAAAAATAATCATTAATTCTGTTGATTAAGGACTTCTATTTTGGATTTTACACCATTACCATTACCATTTACGGGCGAGAATGATTCCAGTATCTGCCGGGTGATCCTCGATCCAAGCGTGGGAGTCAGGGACTCAAGCCAGAGAAAAAACCCGACTTTTGGAGGTGTCCGGCGTTCATACCTGAAATTTCCTCCTTTATCCTGGACCATTTTAAGGTATTCCCGTTTTTGTTTGGACCGGAGGTACACAAGAGGATCATATCCGGGCAGGTCTGTCGCAAGTATAACCTTGGAGAAATTTCTCATAAGGTCATTGAACTCAAGTTTTTCACCCCTGATACTAATCTCACGCTCTTTACAAAGGGATTTGATTGCAGAAGGATAAAGTCCGCCATAGAGAATTTTTTTAACAAGCACTGTGGTTTCTTCCGGATTCGGTGCATTCCTGATATCTACATGGTTGCTCACCTGCGAAAAGACCTTATTCCTTTCCCAGTCGTGGTAACGCAGGTACTCAAACGGCTTTTTCTGGACCAGGTCTGTAGCGAGGAACGTTTTCTTATGATCGCGAGCCTGCCTGTGGTCCTTGAACGGACCTTTCTTTTCAACCAGGGCTTTTATCTGTTCACAGGTAATCGTCTGGAGATTGATATTGTCCCTTGATTTCATCAACCGGCGGACCACTGAAAAATGAGAAATATCAAATGATGAAATCAGGAGGAATGGGACGCTAGGCTGGGCAAAGAGATATCCAAGCAGCCTTTTCTTGTATTCAACTTCTTTTTCGAATTCCTTTAAATCTGATGGTGAGGTTACGACTTCCCCAAAAGCAATCCGGTTGTCACGGTCAACCAGGAACAGGTCAAATTCTGCGAGGTCCTGACCATTCCCGCGGATAGTAATATCCCCGTTTCTTGAATAAAAAAAGCCATTCTGACCAAGGTGAATATTTCGCCTCCCCCTTGGGGCATCAGCGCCCTTTATTGCAACCCCGCCAATCTCATCCGTAGTCTCAGCAGCGTCAAGGAACATCTCGTATACAATCGCTTCAAACCACCTTCCTTCTGCGGTCCGCATATGCTCAATATCAGGTGAAAATAGCTTGGTTTTCTCGAGACTACTGATATGCCGGATGGCCCTGACCGAGAACGATTCGTCAGGCTGAAAAAAGGAACGGTTTTTATTAAGCCATCGAATCAGGTCGGTCATTTATTACCTATTATTTAATTTTTTTGGTTTAAAAAATCTCTCTTTATAGTGATAACCCTTGAATTCAGCGCACAATCACAAGGACGAAATTATCCGCTAACATACCAACTCCACGCCTGCCATATCGCTCCTTGGAAGCAGGGTAACAATACCGGCCTCCGCGCTCACCGGTAATATCATGGGGATGTTGAGAAAAAATACGCGCACATTTATCGCCTGTAAAATATTTTAAACTCAAATTCATCTGCAGGATATGGTTTCCTTTTCTGCAAAGGAGCAAATAAAACTGAATTCGTCTGTGGGAACTAGTTATATTTTGTGGGAATGTTTATATAGTTTTCTTACGTTGTTTTAATGCTGTGTGGCATGTACCCGTGGGTTCGTAGCTCAGTTAGGTAGAGCGCCTGGCTTTTAACCAGGTGGTCGGGGGTTCAAATCCCTCCGGGCCCGCTGCCACGGTACAGCCTGTGGGTTTTTATTTGGTGATGCATCTGGAGGAGACGCAATTTATGAAAGAGGGGGTTTTTTAATGAGCACCAAGCTGAATGTGCTTGAACATGTGATGGTGCCGGACCATAAGATCATGAGTGAGGAGGAGGTTAGCACATTATTCTCCACCTACAAAATCACGAGCGAACACCTGCCAAAAATATATCATGACGAACCAGCGGTAAAAATCATCGGAGCAAAAGTAGGGGATGTGGTACGGACCATACGGATCAGCCACACCGCCGGTAGAGCTGAGTCATACCGGCTTGTCGTAAAAAGACCCAAAAAATAAAGGGAGCTGATATTTCTGATCGACAGAAGCATTTTATCAAGGGCATATTTTTCACGGGAGCATGTAGCGCGCCACCAACTTGACTCCTACAACAATTTTCTTCTTCGCAACCTCCAGAAAGTTGTGAATGAGCAGCGGGTCATCGAGACCGACATCGAGATCCGTGGTAAAAGTAATACACCGGTTTGGGTTGAATTAGGCAAAATCGAGGTGCGAAAACCGCTTGTCCGTGAAGCAGACGGGTCGCAGGGAGACTTGTTTCCCAGCGAAGCCAGACTACGTAACCTGACGTATGCAGCACCTATCCAGCTCGAACTCACCCTTGTCCAGGGAGAGGACCGCCAGGAACCCATCATGACTACGATCGGGCAACTCCCGATCATGATCGGCTCTGCGTCCTGTAACCTTTTTGGCATGAGTGATGATGAGCGGGTACTCCATGGTGAAGATCCATACGACCCGGGTGGCTTTTTCATTGTCAACGGGACTGAACGGGTCCTGATGACCCTTGATGAAGACCTCGCCTCCAACAAGATCATGACGGAATTCACCGAGCGGTATAACGAGAGGATCTATGTCGCAAAGGTGTTTTCACAGTACCGCGGGTACCGTGCCCTGGTCGTCGTTGAACGGAACAGGAAGAACCTGCTGGAAGTATCGTTCCCGTCAGTTGCGGGGCACCTCAAGTTCGTTGACCTGATGAGAGCACTCGGGATGGTAAGTGATCACGACGTCGTAAACGCGGTATCGACAGATGAGGACATCCTGACTTTCATGATGCAGAACCTCGAGGAAAGCGAGTGCGACAGCGTGGACAGCGGTGTCATGTATGTCGGTAAGAAACTTGCACCGAACCAGACAAGGGACTACCAGCGGAAACGTGCGGAATTCGTCCTTGATAACTACCTGCTCCCGCACCTCAACTACCTCATGCCTTTCGGCATGAAAGAGGGAGACGAGGGCTATCGCGAGACCGTTGAGAGTGTACGCCTTGCCAAGGGACACTTCCTCGGCCGGATGGCAGAGGCCTGTTTTGACCTTGTGCTGAACAAGCGCAGGATAGATGACAAGGACCATTACTCGAACAAACGGCTTAAACTCGCAGGGGACCTCATGGAGGACCTTTTCCGTATTTCCCTCAACCGTCTTACAAGAGATATTAAGTATCAGCTGGAGCGGGCTAGTATGAGGCACCGGGACCTCTCCATCGGCACAGCAGTCCGTGCGGATGTCCTGACTGAACGTCTTTTACATCCCCTTGCAACAGGAAACTGGGTCGGCGGCCGGACTGGTGTGTCCCAGCTGCTTGACCGTGTCGATCACATGAGCGTGCTTTCGCACCTCCGTCGTGTCATCTCCCCGCTCTCCCGCTCCCAGCCACATTTCGAGGCACGTGACCTTCACCCGACACAATGGGGCAGGATCTGTCCGAGCGAGACCCCGGAAGGGCCCAATTGTGGGCTTGTCAAGAATTTCGCCCAGATGGTTGAAGTCAGTAAAGGGGTTACCGATGAGGAAGAAGTTATCAGGATCCTGTACAGTCTCGGTGTTGACCAGATTAAGGGGGATGTCCGATGAAGAAATCAAGAGTATTTGTTGATGGTGCATTGATCGGGCTCGCGGATGACCCGCAGGCGCTTGTTGCCCAGACCAGAGCAATGCGGCGTCAGGGTGCGTTGTCCACCGAAGTGAACATTTCCTATAAGGAGTTCAACAATGACGTGGTAATCCATACCGACAGGGGCCGAGCTAGAAGGCCGCTGATTGTCCTCCATAACGGTAAACCCTTAATTACCCCTGATGAGATCGAAAAACTGCGTAAAAACGAGATAAATTTCAATTATTTCGTTCAGAAAGGGTTCATCGAACTGATTGATGCTGAAGAAGAGGAGGACCTTTTCATCGCGATTAATCCCGAAGATATTACGGTAGAACATACACACCTTGAGATTGACCCCTCACTGATCCTTGGTATCGGTGCTGCCCATGTCCCGTTCCCGGAACACAATGCAAGTCCGCGTGTTACCATGGGTGCAGGGATGGTCAAGCAGGCGCTCGGGTTCGCTGATGCAAATATGAAGCTCCGGCCTGATACCCGGGGCCATCTGCTCCATTATACCCAGAAACCCCTCACGCATACCCAGGCATCGGAACTTATCGGATCTGATGACCGGCCGGCCGGGCAGAACTTCGTTGTTGCCATCCTGAGTTACGAAGGATTCAATATTGAAGATGCGTTGATCTTCAACAAAGCTTCGATTGACCGGGGCCTTGGCAGATCACATTTCTTCAGGACTTATGAAGGAGAAGAACGCCGGTATCCCGGTGGGCAGATTGACCGGATTGAAGTTCCTGACGAGGAAGTGACTGGAGCCCATGGTGCAGATTCTTATAAAAATCTCGATGAAGACGGGGTAATCAACCCTGAGACGGTCGTGGCTGAAAAGGATGTCCTGATTGGGAAGACTTCTCCTCCGAGGTTCCTGGAAGAACCGACAAGCGACCTGATTACTGTCGAGAAGAGACGTGATACATCGGTTACCATGCGGAGTAACGAGCACGGGATAGTTGATACGGTAATCATTACCGAAGGTGAGAACAGTTCCCGCCTGGTTAAAGTCCGGACAAGGGACCTGAGGGTACCCGAGGTTGGCGACAAGTTCGCATCCAGGCACGGTCAGAAGGGAGTTATTGGACTTATTGCATCCCAGGAAGACATGCCGTTCACTGAAGCAGGCGTTGCACCAGACCTGGTCATCAACCCGCATGCGATCCCGAGTCGTATGACTGTCGGCCACATGCTGGAGATGATCGGAGGAAAAGTCGGGGCGCTTGAGGGACGCCGGATAAACGGTACCGCTTTTAGTGGGGAGCTCGAGGCAGATATCCGTGGTTCGCTTAAAAAACTCGGTTTTTCTCATACCGGTCGTGAGATAATGCATGATGGTATCACGGGGAAACAGTTCAACGCTGATATCTATGTCGGAGTGATCTACTATCAGAAACTCTACCACATGGTCTCATCAAAGATGCATGCCCGTTCCCGAGGGCCGGTACAGGTCCTTACACGGCAGCCTACAGAAGGAAGGGCACGTGAAGGTGGTCTCCGGTTTGGTGAAATGGAGCGGGACGTGATGATCGGACATGGTGCCGCGATGGCGTTGAAAGAGCGCCTCCTCGATGAGTCTGATAAAGTACAGGAATATGTCTGTGCCCATTGTGGAATGATTGCGATGCTCGACCGGAAGTCGAATTCGACACGATGCCTTGCTTGCGGGAGCGAGACCGATATCTATCCTGTCGAGATGAGTTACGCGTTCAAGCTCCTTCTCGATGAGATGAAGAGCATGGGTATTGCACCAAGACTGAAATTAGAGGACGTGGTGTAGGAGGGGAATCATGCCAAGCCCAAAAAGAATAGGAAAAATTGAATTCGGCCTGCTATCCCCAAAAGAGATCAGGACGATGAGTGTACGGAAGATCATCTGGGCCGATACCTATGATGATGATGGTTTTCCATATCCCCAGGGACTTATGGACCTGAACCTCGGGGTTATTGACCCCGGTCTCCGGTGTAAGACCTGCGACCAGAAAGCAAGCGAATGCCCGGGCCATTTTGGGCATATCGAGCTTGCAAAACCAGTAATCCATGTCGGTTACACGCGTTTGATCCGGAAACTCCTCCGTGTGACATGCAAGAGCTGCTCCCGGCTCCTTCTCTCTCCCGAGGAGATTGAAAAAGTCGTGGGGACCGAGGAAGACGCGACTGGCGACGTGCTGTCTGAAAAAGACATCAAGAAAGAGAGGGTCTGCCCGCATTGCGGTGAGCAGCAGCTGAAGATCAACTTCGAGAAACCCACGACCTTTTCAGAGGTCCAGGTCGAGGAAGGTAAAAAGATCGAGCACAAGCTGACACCCGCAGACATCAGGTCCCGTCTTGAGAAGATCCCGGACGAGGACCTCAGGCACCTTGGAATCAACCCCGACGTAGCACGACCGGAATGGACAATTCTTACCGTGCTGCCAGTGCCGCCCGTAACGATGCGACCATCTATTATCCTTGAGAATGGCCAGAGGTCTGAAGATGACCTCACCCATAAACTTGTTGATATAATCAGGATCAACCAGCGGTTCAAGGAAAACCAGGATGCAGGGGCTCCCCAGCTAATTATTGAAGATCTCTGGGAACTGCTGCAGTACCATGTAACGACCTACCTGGACAACGAAGTGGCCGGGTGTCCTCCTGCACGTCATCGCAGTGGCCGGCCATTAAAGACGCTCTCCCAAAGACTCAAGGGTAAAGATGGGCGTTTCCGTGGCTCACTGTCCGGTAAGAGGGTGAATTTCTCTGCACGTACAGTGATATCCCCTGACCCAAACCTCAGTGTTATCCAGGTCGGGATTCCACTGGCAATTGCAAACGAGATGTCGATCCCGGTACACGTAGCACCGAATAACATCGATGAACTCAAGGCAATGGCAAGGAACGGGCCTAACCGTCCCACCCTTAACCACCCCTGCGGGGCCAACTATGTTATCAGGCCTGATAAACGCAGGCTTCGTCTTGCGGAAGGTAATCTTGATACGGTCGCTGATATGATTGAGCCGGGATGGACCGTTGAACGGCAGCTCCGGGACGGAGATATTGTCCTGTTCAACCGTCAGCCCTCCCTTCACCGTATGAGCATCATGTCTCACCGTGTCAAGGTAATGGATGGCAAGACATTCAGGCTGAACCCTGCAGTATGCCCGCCATACAATGCTGATTTTGACGGGGATGAGATGAACCTCCATATCCCCCAGACTGAAGAGGCACGGGCAGAAGCTGCAATACTTGTTGCAGTTCAGGAAAACATCCTCTCGCCAAGATTCGGCGGCCCAATTATCGGGGGTATCCATGACCATATATCCGGGGTCTTCATGCTCACCAACCAGGTCCGCTGGTTTACAAGAGAAGATCTCCTCTACCTGCTGAAGGCAACCAACATCGAGCACCTCCCACCGCCGGCTCAGGAAGAGGATGGTGTACCAATGTGGACCAATAAGCAGGCCTTCTCAGTTATTTTACCTGACGGCCTCAACATGGTCTTCAAGGCCAGTTCCTGTGCAAATTGTGATACCTGCAAGCGGGATACCTGTGAACGTGATGCGTACGTGCAGATTGTCGATGGAGAACTAAAATCCGGTACCATTGACAAGAAGGCTATCGGCGCATTTGACGGGCAGATCGTCCAGCGTGTCATCCGGCAATACGGGATGAAAAGGGCTGCTGATTTCATCGACGACATGACGAAACTCTCGATCCGCTCTATCATGCTGGACGGGTTCTCGTTTGGTATCGATGATGAAGACCTTTCAAAGACTGAATATGGGCAGATAACCGAGGTCCTTGACGGTGCCGTGATGGATGTGCAAAAACGGATCCGTATCTATGAAGACGGACAGCTCGAACCTATGCCCGGTCGTACTCCGGAAGAAACCCTTGAAATGCAGATCATGCAGGTCCTTGGGAAGGCTCGTGACCGTACTGGTGAGATTGCAGGTCGCCACCTCGGGCTTGGGAACAGCGCCGTGGTGATGGCTGTCAGTGGTGCAAGAGGTTCGATGCTTAACCTGACCCAGATGGCAGGTTGTGTCGGCCAGCAGTCAGTCCGTGGAGAGCGTATCATGCGTGGGTATGATGACCGGACACTCCCCCATTTCAAGAAAGGGGACCGGGGATCGGATGCCCACGGGTTTATTAAACATAGTTACAAGGGCGGGCTCAATGCAACTGAGTTCTTCTTCCACGCAATTGGTGGTCGTGAAGGGCTTGTCGATACGGCAGTCAGGACGTCCCAGAGCGGGTACCTGCAGCGGCGTATGATCAATGCATTACAGGACCTCAAAGTAGCATATGACGGGACTGTCAGGACGACCGGTGGTCGTATTATCCAGTTTACCTACGGTGAAGATGGGACCGACCCCATGAAGAGCAGCTTTGGTGACCCGGTGGACGTAAAAGGGATTGTAGAAAGTGTCCTGAAGGAGGAGGTTTAGATGACGCCCGAACAGGAACAAATCATTGATAACGAGTCACTTCCGGTCAAGACGAAGGAGCAGCTGAAAAAGTTCCTCGCCGAGAAAAACATCAGTGATGACCAGTTCACAGTAATTATTGAGCAGGTCAACTCTGAATACCAGAGCACAAGGATTGAGGCATGCGAGGCAGTCGGTGTTATTGCTGCACAGTCCATCGGTGAACCTGGTACTCAGATGACGATGCGTACGTTCCACTACGCAGGTGTCGCCGAGATCAACGTTACCCTGGGGCTCCCGAGACTGATCGAGATCATGGACGCAAGGAAAGAACCGAGCACCCCGACGATGACGATCTATCTCGAACCCGACTTTGGAGCAGACCGTGACCGTGCCCGTGAGGTAAGCTGGCAGATTGAAGCAGCGACCCTACAGGAGTTCGGGGATATCACAATCGACATGGAAAATATGCAGATTGTCGTCCACCTGAACAACGCGGTATGCGAGAAAAGGAAAATTTCAGTTGCAACAATCATTGAGACCGCACCCCGCAAGATCAGGGAGCGGCGCCATTACCGCGACTTTGAACACGAGATCGATGAAAAGGATGCGATCATAAACTTCATGCCAAAAAACAGGGAGAGCTACCAGAACCTCTTCCAGCTCGCGGAGCACGTGCGGAATGTGATTGTACAGGGCATCGATGATATCGAGCGTGTTGTCGTCCGGAAGGAGAGCGGGGAGTATATACTTTATACTGAAGGCTCAAATCTAAAGGATGTATTCGATGTCGAAGGTGTGGATACCAGGCGTACCCGTACTAACAACATCAATGAGATTTCCCAGGTCCTTGGTATTGAGGCTGCCCGGAACGCAATCATCCATGAGGCCGTTTCCACGCTCAATGAGCAGGGTATCCTCGTTGATGTCCGGCACATCATGCTCGTCGCCGACATGATGTGCATGGAAGGCGAGGTCAAGCAGATTGGAAGGCATGGTATTGCGGGCGAAAAGGAGAGCGTGCTCTCACGTGCTGCATTCGAAGTAACCGTTAACCACCTGCTTGATGCTGCAGTGGCAAACGAAGTGGATGAATTATCCGGCGTCACAGAAAATGTGATCGTAGGCCAGCCGATACAGCTGGGGACCGGAGATGTAAAACTAATCGCTAAACCTATGAATTAGGAGAATTGCAATGGATTTTAATGCTTCATTAAGAAGGGCTATCAAGACTGGCGATGTCCTTCTCGGTCAGAATAAAACAGAAAAATGTATTGAGTCAGGAAAAGCGCAGATCGTGGTAGTGGCAGCAAATTGCCCGGCCACCTTCCTGCAGTCAATGAAGACAAAAGAAGGTCTTTTTGTCCACACATTTGAAGGCTCAAGCGTTGCGCTTGGAAAGGCCTGTGGTAAACCCTTCATGGTCAGTGCACTTGCAGTAATTGACCCCGGCGAGTCAGATATTCTCTCTCTTAAGAGGGCATGATATGGTCGAAGTCAAACTGACAGAGGACTGCATGGGCCTGATCTCCCAGTTTGAACGTCTGACCGGTGCAGGGAGCCGTGACTGTATCATTGACGACCGGAATAACAGGATTATTTTTGTTGTCAATCCAGGGGAAATGGGCCTTGCGATTGGTAAAAAAGGTGCCAGCATAAAAAAGGCCTCTGAAGTCATGGGGAAAAAAATCGAGGTTGTGGAATACTCCACAGACGCAACCCAGTTTTTGAAAAACTGTTTCCTACCGGCACAGGTGACATCTGTTGAGTTCGAAAATGATGAAACGGGTGAACAGGTGGCACATATTGAGGTCAGGGACGAGGACCGGGGTATTGCGATCGGAAAGGAAGGCAAAAATATTTTCAAAGCGAAAAAACTCTCTCAAAGACAGCATAATATCGGGGATGTCCAGCTGGTCCCGCACGAGAACGAATAAATTCGTTCTTGTATCGCAATCTTTTTTGATTTCTTTTTAATGAACGGGGGATTTCTTCTGTTTACCCAATAACTGCCGGGATAATATCCCGTTTCTCAATATTTTTGGCTTCAGCCGTTCAGACACAAATGAATCGAAAGAATCGCCCAAATTGTGCAATTTCAGCTTTCGCGGGAAGTGATTAAATGCTGTGGTTTTTCGGAAAACCTGGAGACCGGTTACGAGAATAGCGGGCCTGGAGGGATTCGAACCCCCGACATCCGGGTTAGAAGCCCGGCGCTATGTCCAAGCTAAGCCACAAGCCCAATTGGCTCTATAATATTTGTCAGGCTATCCTATGTAACTATCGCAATTTGGAACAAAATGATATCAGGTGATCAACTGCCCGGTGATAAAAAAAAGAGCAGACCTGGGTAATCTAACCCGCGTGGTAGCTGCAGCACTTCACAACTTCGACAAGGACCGGAGAAAACATCGTGTCCTGTGTTACCGTTCTCACAGTGGAGTTGCAACAAAATTTCAATTTTACCCGTGCTGACATGCGCTCCCGCTCTTCATACACCATACCCGGGGAGAACTCGATCAGCCGTTTCATCGTAATGGATATCCCGATGATATCTGCGACAATTCCCTGGTCTCCTATTGCGAGGTCTTCCCTGTTTATTGATGTCAGGAAAATAGGCATACCGGGTTCGGCATTATTGAGCGTAATGACATTCGGGGTACTGTGAAGTTCGAGAGTCCGCGCCTTTCCCTGCTTGAGATCCTTGATCACTTCAGGTGAAATTCCGGTTAATACTGTACATTCCATGTAATTCACCCATACATCGGAAGGTTCTCTTTCTTTGGTATAGTTTCCTGGGATTGTACTTCTTCAGCAAGTTTATGCATCGTGGCCTCGATTTCCTCAGCTTGTTCAAGCAGGGGCTTGACATCAAGATTTATGTCATACATTTTATTGAGGACCTCGATCGTTGAAGCTGACGCCCGCGGATCGGGTGCATTAATTGTCTCTCCGAGAAGACCATAGGCGGAAATCCCCCTGATCTTACATTCCGTGAGCAGGCTGCTCGCAATACCTGAAATACTCCCCATTGGGAGAATTATTGTATTTTCATGGATGCGTGGCAGGTCCTGCTCTGTGGTGGCTACCCCGAACACACGTTTTTCTGTTTCATTCGTGATGATCCCGGCAATGGTGACAATTTCCTTGATCTTGAATGGCATCAGCCAGTCCATAATCCCGTTCGAGACCTCGTAGCAGATCATGGGATGTATTGGAATATCGGCGACGAGAACAACGAGTTTTTCTTTTTCATAGATACGGACTGGGACATTAATGACCCCCTTGTTCATCATGGCCAGTGGAGGGAAGAATTTGCTTGTCATGCTGCCGATCTGCTGGAATTCCAGCTGATCAACCATGTACTGGAGGGCAATACTACCTACCAGTCCGCTCCCTGGAAACCCCATAAGGACCGACGCTCCTTCGGTGCTCAAAGGTTTTGAAAAAATCTTTATATCAAAGCTAGCTTCTGGTGACATTAGATTAACATATACGACCTTACTAAAAAGTATTATGCAAGAGTACCCAGTGAAGAGGGGATTTTCAAAGAATTTACCGGCAACAATGGTTGAACAACTCAAAGAATGCTTCGGTACAGAGCCGAAACATAAGGAGGGGCATTACCAGATAAGTTACGGGGCACTCAAGGTCCTTGATGCCTCCCTTGGGGCTGATGGCAAATCAATTATTATCAGGACTGAGTCGGATCTTAAAGTTACCGATGAAACAATTCTGGATACGAACAGGCGGTTCCGGAAATACCTTGATGCCGTAACAGGCTATAATACAAAAGAAAGAGTTAAAAAGGCAAAAACAGTAGAATAGCCTGAAATTTCTTTTTGCCAAATGGTTATTATATTCCAGTTCAGGAAAATTTTCTGATCCCGTTATTCTGTTATTTCGTCCTCGTTGAAACCCCGAATAGTAAAAAAACATTGACTGGAGGGTTTCTCTCTCCCTCCCTGCTCTATCCCAGATACGATATTCATTGGCAGGATTCAATTGGGTGATTCGATAAATTTCAGAGATTTGGAGATTATTCACTATCCCAACCGGGTTCACCACAGCGGCGGGGGAAGGTCCCCATATGGGTGATTAAATTTTGGAATAATCTAATCTGCAAGATAGATTTGAGAGGGTTTCCCATGAATATATGTGAACCAACCCCGGTATGAAGAGATTTTTAAAAGGGTTAAAAAAGTTTAGGTGAATTCACTCGATAATTATCGCAGGTTTAAACGGTAATGCAGCCGCTGCCTTTGCATATATCCCGGGGTCTGCAGGGATCACTTTCACAGGTATACCGAATTCCTTTTCAAGAAATGAGGCAGCCCCGTTAAAAATATTTTCCTCATCCAGTGCACCATTCGCGAAAGCCTCCACAATTTGGGGTGGAAGGCGGTGGATCAACGTTGTGCACTGCCTTATGGCATCGGTGGCATCCTTCCCATGTGCCCGCATGTTCTCATCCTTCATAATTTCCTTGATTACCTGGCTGCGGTCAGCCGAGCGGGCAATCGTTTTGAAGATTTGATGTTTCCAGCCGGGTGCAACACAAAGCGTGAGCGAGGAAGGGGTTATCTGGATCAGTTTCATAATCGACTCGATATCTTCCACCGTCCTGAACAATAATTCCTCTGCAAGTTCAATTTCAGGATATATCCGGGCATCGTCTACTTCAGGCCATGCTGCAAAAGAGGCAAGTCCTATTTCACCTGTTTCAGACCATAGCTGTTCGGATGTGAACGGGATAATTGGGGCCATTAGGCGGATCCATACCGAGCAGAGTTCCTTCAATGACGAATGGCCTTTTGATCCATCAGATATCCTGCGGCGATACCATTTCAGGTCAGCTTCAACACCAAAGAACGCTTCCTGTAAGGCTTGCCTGGTCTGAAATTTCTGGAGAGATTCAGTTGTTTTCCCGATATGGTGCTGGAGCCTTGAGATAAGCCACATATCGATTTCAGTATCCGACTCATCAGATTGGGAAGATTCAATAATCGTGTTCCAGAACCTTTCTATCTGCTTTTTGGTCGACATTACGAGTTCGTTTCTCCAGTCGAAGTCCTGCCAGGGCTCAGCGCTTCCAACAAGGAACATCCTCACCGTATCAGCCCCGAATTCCTGGACTGCGTCTTCGAGCAGGAAGACATTCCCCTTGCTCGATGACATTTTTGCCCCATTCAGGAGCCCCATGCCAAAGACAACCATGCCTCTCGGGAGGAACTGTTTCGGGAATATTGCCACATGGTGGAATATCTGGAAGGTCAGGTGGTTGGAAATCAGGTCTTTAGCCGAGAACCGGTAATTATAGGGATACCAATAGAGGAATTCTTCTCTCAGTTTCCCCAGTTTCTCCCGTTCAGGGAGACCCGGTGATTCTTTCCCAAGGAAAATATATTCAAATACTTCAGGAGTGAGGGTTTCAGGAGCAAATTCACGGATCCGGTGGGCAATGGTATAATAGGCCATGTAAATAGTCGAATCAGAGAGCGGTTCGATAAGCCATGCCGGGTCCCACGGGAGGCGTGTACCGAGACCTACCCGTCGCGTACATGCCCAGTCTTTCAGCCAGTCAACCGTCCGGTCAAACTCAACCCGTACTTCCGGGGGCACAAGGGACATATCTTTCAGGTGCCCGGATACCTGTGCCTTCCATTTGGGATCACTATACTGGAGGAACCACTGGTCGTGCAGTATCTTGACATACACACGGCTGCCGCACCGGCAGACCACCGTACGGTTATCAAACTCGTACATGACCGTGGACCCGTATTGCTGGATCATCAGGGCTGCCACATCATCCCGGGCAACCCGGACAGGTTTGCCACCGTAGGTATCAAAGAGTTTCCCCGATGAGAACTCGGCCGCATAGACCTCCTGTGTGAGGGAGTCCATCCTTGAATCCATCTGGGACTCAACTCCTTCACGTTCCACCGCTTCCTTTGCCGGGACCTTCCCGTATCCCGGTACAGTGATCAGGGGAATCGGCTGGATGTCAGTATATTTTCCCGCTCTCTGGAGATCCCGTAATGCAATATAATCAAATGGTGCATGTGCCGGGACACTCATTACCAGCCCGCTGGCCATATCCGGGTCAACAAATCCGGCAGGGAGTACCGGAACTTCCCCGCATAACGGGTGAGAGACCTTCTGATCAATAAGGGAGGTCCCTGGAATCCGCTCAATCACCTCAACGGTGTGATCCTGGAGGAGTATTTTATCAGCTGCCTCCTGGCTGACAATCCAGTTTTTACCGTCTACATTAACCTTAACGTAGGTAACAGCTGGATTGACCCAGAGGTTCGTGACGCCATAGATCGTTTCAGGCCGGAGTGTTGCGGTGGGGATGAGCGAGTCCCCGTACCGGAACATGACAAGGGTGAATTTCAGAATTTCCGCCTTGTCACCTTCTAGGAGGTCGTGGTCACCAACCGGGTTCTCACACTGTGGGCAGTAACGAACAGGGTGGGCACCTTTTACAACATGGTTTCCTTCCCCAAGGTGCTTCCATTGCCATTCAATAAATTTGCTATAGGTTGGATCTACGGTCGTAAATCTCCGGCGCCAGTCAATAGAGAGCCCGCAGCTTTTCATTACCCGCTGGTACTCCTCGCTGAAATGGCGGACAATCTCGAGTGGATTGGTGAATTGTGCCAGCACTTCAGGGGGAACCTTGTAGAGGTCACGGTACAGGTATATTGCTTTCTCGTCCCCGCGCGCAATACGTTTGGAAATACCGATGACTGGTGCACCGGTAACATGGAACGCCATCGGATAGAGTACTTCAAATCCCCGCATTCTCCAGAAACGTGCAATTACATCGGGAACGATGTATGTCCTACCATGGCCGACGTGCATAGCTCCGCTTGGATAGGGGTATGCCACCGTAATGTAAAATTTCGGGCGGCCCGAAGGGTTCGCCTCAAATACCTGTTCCCATTTCTCTCCCGCCGTGGCCTCGAACTGTTGCATATCAAATTCGCTCACAATATCACCCAATATTTTTTTTATTTACCTGGCGTTTTTTCCGGTTATACTGGCCTGAGTTTAATAATATCTCCCTGGTTGTACCGTTTCAGCATTTCCTGTGCAATGGTACTGTTCTTGCCAAGGTGTATCTCACCGGTCTCGTTTACCGTAGCCGTGAAGAGATACTCTTTCCCTGCGAACACATCAACAATTTTACCGGCCTGTTCAGGGGAAATTATTGCCAGCTGTTTTTTATCGACACGGATTTTTATTCCGCCGCCAAGCTGAAGTTCCTCTTCTGCCTGTGCCTGCTGGGGTTTTTCGGCCTCGCTTCTTGGACGGATATCTATTCCCATGCCTACCTTGTTTACAATTGCTGCGATATTTTTTCCGCCCTTTCCGATCGCGGCAGGAACATCCTTATCATCGATATAGACAACTGCTTTCGAGTCTGACAGCATCCTTACATCTACCGCACCATCGGTATACCGTCCAATTTCCCGCTGTATCTCACGCTCGGTGATCTTCCAGCCCGAGCTTTCTTCCTCTTTCTCGGCTGTCGGGATCTTCAGGGGGGTTTCTACCTGTGCCAGCTGGGCCGGCGCCGATATTACGATGGTTTCTCCTTCATATTTGAATATTTCAAACGCAAGATCCCCTGTTTCGTAGTTGCGGACCATCGTGACGGGACGGAGGTGCATCTCGCCAGCCATGCCTTCAGGAACTTTTATGGTAAATTCCACATCGTACACCTTCAGGATCTCACCCTTATCGACAAAGATAATCGTATTGACGATCTGGGGGAGGACGCCAAAATCCACCCTGTCTGAAAAACGCTGGAGCGCGTCGTGGGCACCGATCGCGTGGACAACTCCGACCATACCGATACCTGCCAGGCGCATATCGGCGAACACCCTGAAGTCCTCATTCTTCCGGAGTTCATCAAACACAACATAATCCGGCCGGACAAGCATAAGCACATCAGCAGTGTTTTCCATGCTCCCTTCAAGCATGGTATACTGGGTAATATGGTCAGGTACCTGTAATTCCCTCGGTGCCTCCATGGTTTTAACAACAAATCCATTATCTGCAAGATATGTTGCAACACTCTGTGCCAGGGTTGTTTTTCCTGCGCCAGGAGGTCCTGCAATTAAAAGGCCCCTCTTTTCACCGGTAAGCCTGTTTTTTATCACGTTCGCTTTCCGGTAGTTGTCAAGGGTCATATCCACAATCGGCCGTACGGCAGTAATCTCCATTCCATCACTAAACGGTCTCCGGGCGATCGCAATCCTCATGGAACCGATCTGGACGACCGTAATCCCACGTTTTTCTACCTCGATAAACCCGTCAGGGTCCCGTTTTGCTCGTTCAAGGATCTCCTGTGCTAGTGATTTCAGTTCATAATCTGTAGCAGGCTGATCCCGGATACGGATAAGTTGCATCTCGTTGATCGTTCCCTTTTTTGCAACGGGCGGCACGCGCTCTTTCAGGTACACCGCAATGGTACGCTCATCGAAGAATTGGTCAATTCCGAGTGGGGTGAAATCCCCGATCTGTGGCTTTAAATAAATGACATCAAGGCCTTTTGCCTTGGCTACTTCAGCCTGGACGATATCGCTCGTAATAAACCGTGCCGAATGTTCTATGGCAACATTCCTGATAAGTGCGTCAATCTCGCCCCCGCTGGCAAGCTTGACCTGTTCAAGCGTAGGCCTTACACCGACAAATTTGAGTTCAATAGTCCCTTCTTCAGCTAGTTTGCAGAGAGCCTGAAGCTCTGTGAGGCCTGAAAATCCTATTTCCCGTCCCTGGTTTGCCTGTGCCTCAAGTTCTGCAATTACTGCTTCTGGTATAATTATTGTCGCGCCATTATATTCACCGGTTTTTATCATTGAGGTGATGCGACCATCTATGACGACACTTGTATCTGGTACTAATTTCAAAAAATATCACCGCTTATATATTTGATCATTGATCTTTATTAGCGTATACCATCACAGGATCAAAGACCTTCCCTGATATCTCTTCTCCATCAATTGTTCGGAAAAAGCAGGTCATATGGCCTGTATGGCAGGCAGCCCCTTGCTGGATGACTTCGTAGAGCAGGCAGTCCTCGTCACAATCCACAAGGATCCTTGATACCCTTTGAACATGTCCGCTCTCTTCCCCTTTTTTCCAGATTTTTTTACGGCTCCTGCTATAGAAATGGGAAAAGCCGGTACTGGCAGTGAGTCCGACTGCTTCTCTGTTCGCATACTCGACCATCTACACCTCGTGTGTTTTCTGGTCCTGGACAACGACGGGGATTAGTCCGTCCTGGTAATGTAATGGCAGCATAATTCAGATCGCTCCAAAGAAGTTCAGGCATATGGTAAGGATATCCCCAATAAAAAGCCCGAATATTACACCGGTGGTTATCGGGACAATAAATGGGACTCCATAGGATATCCAGACCTTACCTGCCCGCTTATATAAGGAAATTTCATGTGAATATTGTTCCGGATGTAATCTGAGGTCTTTGGTATAAATGCGCTTCCCACCCTTTACAAGAGATGCCAGTGCTTCCCCAAGCTTCAGAAATCTCCGATCAATTGTCCCATCGGTCTCCCTGATGTCTTCAATGATAAATCCGAATGAATTCTGTACTTTTTCACCATCTACCGGGTAACCGATAAACAGGTAGAGTAATGGTGCTCTGTTTCCCCGGTAAATATTCATGACAAAAAGTGCAACTGGGGCGATAAGGTTGAATAGTACCGCATTGACAAGAACGGTGAACGGGAAAAATGCCAATGGCGGGTAACCCGCAAGTGGCGTGAATGGAAAGAGCGGTATTGTCAGCGATATAAATATCAGTGCCCAGGCATCGGCCCCGCCAAAAAGATGAAAATATGCAAACAGGTAAAAAATAAGGCAGAATATCCCGATCATACCCAGGTATGCGTATGAAACCTGCGATGTTACCGCCATGGCATAATAAAACCATGAAAATGAAGCAATAAGGAAATAGATTATCGGCCATGTATCGGTGAAAAAGTTCTCCTTACAGCGAAATTCGAGCAGTGTCGCGCAGACAAAAATTAAGACCGCGGCCATGGACATAAAAAAAATGCTCATCATCCCGATAGTAAAAAAATACAACCCTGTGCAAACCTGGAGGACAATCAAGAGTGAAGGCCATAATAAGTGTTTCAGGGAACTGATCTCGCGGTTATTGAAATATGCAAGTAAAAGGACGGCGGACGTAATTCCGGCATATCCCGCCAGGAGAACAATTCCATTATTAAAAGAGAGGAGTGCCAGTCCTGCCCCGGGTATCCCGACGAGAAGAAGTGGAACCCAGTTAATAAACGGTACCCTCCTGTCAATAATGTCAAGATAGGATGCATAACAGAGTGTTATTACAACTGCAATGGCACCAATTAAAAGGGGTACAATAATCATGATAATATGTGCATATCTGTATCAGGACTTTTTAATGCTGGCGTTTTTTTGGAGATAACCGTGATGGTACCTTCCAGTCCCAGTCCATTCCAGGTCAATGGTGTCTGACAATCGCTATTTACCGCGATATCGCCATCCTGTTTCCTGGAAAATCGCTGTTCTTATCACCATTGACCCCGGGAGATAAATCAATATAATATACTAATATAGTACGGAAAGAAAGAAAGTATCCTACACAACGAACCATCACCAGGTATCAGCAGTCAATCCCATAATACCCGGTGGTATAATCCCTCCCGTGATTATTGCGCAATAAAGGAGCGAATTCTGAATGGAGATCGGCGAGTTTCTTAATAAGCAGGTGAATGAGACAACCTCAGAATACACTTCGAAATTGAATGATCTGAAAAAATTTGCATCTGAAGGAAAAAAAAGCGGGATCGGTGTTGCCGATATCGGGATTGGTAAGTTATATCTGCTGTTTAAGAAAGGAGAACCTGAAGGGGCAGTAGAGATAGAAAAAAATGGTTTCCTCCTTGGTGACAAGGCCATATTTCTTTTAAAAGGAAGTGAGACGTTTTCATTCCACCCGGTTCCGCTTGATGCAATCGAATCATACATTCTGTTGTGCCGGATCTTTGACCGCAGCCACCTGACCAGTAATATGTCAATGGCAATGCCAACCATTGAAAGAAGAAATGAAGGTACTGGTGCATTTACGGTAAGGATTGTTAAGGGCCAGGTCCCACAGTCCGGTATTCATGTCTCTATCAGGAAACAGGGCCGTGTCATCGGTAGCGATGTAACCACAAACGAGGGGAAGGCGTACTTCAAAGTAATATTCGGTGAATATGATTGTGTCGTCATGGACCGTGACAGGAAAATCAGGATATTTCCCGTCGCGGTGCGTTCTGGCGGAAGGGAAGAAACAATCGAGATCGGGTGATCGGAAGAAATACAATCACCCGGTCCGGTTATTCCGGGTATACCCCGTATCAGAATTAGGAGGGTGGTTTTTTTTAAAACGTGAGCCTTGCCCTCGCCGTTTATTTAGGAAAGTCAACAGGAATCAATATCTGCAGTTTTTTTTTAAATTCATGATTGCTGCTTCTATTCTCTTCCGACTACATATGGTATTGTTTAAATAAATGGAACCAAGAGGTATATCCTATGGAGAGGAAGAAGATCGACCGGAATGATATCGAGGCTGTTATCAAAGGAGACAAAGATATCACCCAGTTCCTCGAAATACATCCCGGCGAAGGAATTATGTCCGCATTCGGCGTCAGAACGAGCAGCAATCCGAATTATCTCCTCCGGGCAATGTATGAGATGTATGAACGGTCGTTAAACCGGAAACTTGCAGTCCAGATGATGAGGAAATTATACCGGTCAGTAGGCATGGGTGCGACCGGTCTCAATATATTTCTTAAAAAACAGGGCATGGAACTTAAACCGCACGAGTTTCTTATGTTCGCATTCAGGTTACAGCACCAGCAGGGGTGGGGTGCACCCCTTGAACTGGTCTCACATAGTGCCGACAAAATGGTTGTGAAAACAAAATTCACCTTTGAATCTGATGTAATGAAAGACTGGGCAATGCCCGTCTGTGGCGTACATGTCGGGTGGATGGAAGGAGTCCTCGATGCAGTCACCGGAAAAAACTGGGTAGGAGAAGAAGTAAAATGTCATGCAGCGGGTAGTGATGCTTGTGAATTTGTGTTCACCCAGCGGGCAGTGACCTGGAATGAGAGGGCAGAAGGGATTAGAAAAGGAGAACGCTCACTTACTGAATTTCTGGAGCATAAACCACTTGAAGGAAAGATCACCCTCATAGAAGAACCTGTTATTATGGTCCCAAGGATGCTGTTCAATTCGATGATGGGGTCGATGAGCAAGATTGTCGGGGAGGCGGCAGCTGGTGGCGTAATCAATTACCGTGCATACATGGAACTCGGTACACAGAATATCGCATTCTTCAAAAAAATGGGTATTAATGACCCCAATACACTGATTGATATGGCCCTGGCATTCTATGGCCAGATGGGATGGTTCAAAGTGGTAAGAATGGACTGGAATGAGGCAAAAAAAGAAAAAATCATTATCCTTGATAACAGTGCAGAGGCCGAATCTCTTGGTAAGAAGGACAAACCCTGCTGCCACTGTACTTCAGGTCTTCTGGCAGGGATCGTATCAAGTGCCTTTAACGTCCGTGTACAGGGAAAAGAGGTTAAATGCAAATCAAAGGGCGACCAGTACTGTGAATTTATTGTAACAAACAAAACAGAATAACCTGTTTTGTATTAACAATTTTTTGTGGTGTTTTCAACCCGGAAATTCTAAAAAAAACGTTAAATCTGGTGTCTTTTATATTCTTCGGCAGTCCTTGCAATTTCTTCCAGCTCGCTTTCTGTAAAATCAATTGCAAACCCTGCTTTATCCCTTTCGTCGAGAAGTTGCTGGATCCGCCTTGACATGACATACATAAAAAAACATTGTACGATGATAATCAAACCGAACAGGATGATCAGGGTTTCCTCAATGCTCATCGTTTCCCTCTAAACAGGACCTTGGCAAAGCGGTCTACAAACCCTTCCTTAGATTCCTGCGGGGTTTCCTTGAACGGCATGCCAGCCATATTTGCAGCGATCCTCTTTAAAGCGATAGATGCGCCGGAATCCGGATATTTAATTACAACAGGCGTTTTAAATGATGCAGCCTTCCTGATGTTCGGGTCTTCCGGGATAGTCCCGATAACTTTTACACCAAGGACTTTCTCCATCTTCTTGCTGACAAAATCAGTTTTCTCAACACCTGCCCGGTTAAGTATGGCCCCCATGACGTGGCCTCCAACTACCTCGGTAAGGATTTTGGTTTTTAGTGCATCCACAATTGAAGAAAGTTCGGGGTTAACAACAAGAATTACTTCATCCGCTATTGCAAGAGGGATGACGCCATCCCTGCTTATTCCGGCAGGCGCATCGATGAGCAGGTAATCACAAAGATTTACCAGCTCCTTCAGGGCGTCCTTCAGCTTTTCCGGGTCAGCCTGCTGGAACCCCTGGAGGGAAATTCCACTGGGAACGACCTTTAAACCGGCGGGGCCCTGGTAAATTGCGTCTTTGATGTTCGCTTTCCCTGCAAGGACTTCATGAAGCGTGATGGGAACATCCTCAAGACCAAGTACCAGGCCGAGGTTCGCCATTCCGATATCAGCATCCATGATAAATGTCTCTTTTCCCAATTGGGCAAGACATGTCCCGAGGTTCACGGTCACCGTGGTCTTTCCTGTTCCACCTTTTCCGGAAGCCAACGTGTAGACCCTGACCATTAAACACCTTCACAAGAGTTGCTTAATGTAAATTTATATGCTGGTAATTAAATCCTCTCCCTCTTGGTACTTATATCCACCAATTCATGATTTTTTCAGTATCGTTCCTGATACGTTCCAGTGTTGAGTCTGGAATATCATGGCCTGACCGGATAATTCCAACAACCGATGATCCCTTATGCGAGATAAAAAATAACCTTATACCTGGAGCAGATGGTGCCTCTCCCGGTTTTAAGACCTGGCCATAATGGGCTGCATCATCCTGTCCGCCATCACTGGTCGTTGCGATCATAAGTCCGTCGGTTGTTGACAGGGTGACTGCATCGAGATGGTACTTCGATTCGAGTGCACGGAGATTTTTTGTAATATCCCCGAGGTCCGTAAGTTGGATATCCTCCGTGGGTAGTTTTTTCTTTGCCAATTCCCCGCGTTTTGTTTCTGGTATCCCGGGAAACGGGGTGATAATATCCTGCGGGGCCTTAACATTCGGGGATTCAGAATGAATTTTTTTCCGTGCTGCATGTTTTACCTGGTATACCTTCATAAAAAGAAGGATAATTAAAATTGCTGCTATTGCAATGATCAAGATGATGCCTGGTATGAATGATATCTGTCCCGGTAATATCGACTGCATGTTGTCTTCCTGTTAAAACGCTTGTTTTTCTGGAATTTATTCTTAATCTTCACTCTTCCCAAGAAGGTGATCAAGTTCCAGGTTCTCTATTGTGGCCTTGCAGGTTTCCCGAATTTTCTTTGTCATCTCATCAAGGTCCATATTATCGAGGGCTTCCAGGTCACGGTCAATATTAGTGCCACTCTCTTCCTGCGGGTCATCGGGTTTCTGTTGCTCCCCGGGAGCTTCAGTGGTGACCTGTTCCGGCCCTTTTTGTTCCAATTGCTTTCCTGCAGGTCGCTTGTCTGTATCCGGGTGGTGACCTTGCATTTTCTGGTCGATCGCCGGAGTATCCGGATCAGCACTTACCGGAATATCTTTCCTCTTTCTGATACCCTGACTCGGTATTCCAGTATGTACCTGCCTGGTGGGGGACTTACGGACAAAGGTGGGTAGCGTTGCATGCTGGTTAAACTCTTTTGCCAGCTCGAGCTGAACGGTGTTCAATGATGTCAAGCTGGCATCAACTTTCGTCTCCAGTAATTTCTGCATCTTCTGCCAGGCCTTTTCTCCTTCAGATTTATCGTAATCTGCAAGGATATAGATGCCGGAGTTGAGAACCAGGGTGCAGGTCTCTATACCATAGCTGATTGTGCAGTAACCGGTGAACCTGGTTTTTTCCATCTCATCAAGGAGCGAACGAAAAAGTATTCCTTTCTTAATTGAATGGAATGTACCCCTTGGGAGTTTCATCAATAAGAGATATAGAACGTCATATTAAATAGTCTTTTTAATAGGGGGGTGTTTGGAGTAGCTGATTCCGGAAAAGAAAGGATTATCCCGGCATCTAATTTTCCGTATTGTGTTGAAATGCACTTAATAGAATTATATTAGGAAACATATTTATCATCGTATACCAGAAGTTCAGTTTATATAGTGACAGTGTAATCGGGGAGATTCGGAATGTTAAAACAGATACTGGGTGAATTCCTTAAGGTGGAAGGTGTTTCCGCAGCGGTCGTCGTCGGAAGAGATGGGTTTGTGATAGAGAGTGCCATATCCGGGAAGATTGATATTGATGCATTAGGTGCAATGGCATCTACCGGTATGGGTACTTCGGAAGCAATGGGGAACGAGCTCGGTAAAGGGAACCTCGATCAGATGCTTGTTGAACTTGAAAAGGGGCCAATTATTTTGTCACCTCTTTCATCAGATGAATTAATCGCAATAGTGGCAGATTCGACGGCGAATGTGGGTAGGATCCGGTACGAGCTGAAAAAGAACAAGGAAAGACTGATTGCTGCCTTATAATGCCATGAACCTGCCGGAAGGGACCCCTCTCGGGTATATCAATAATCCTCTCCAGGATAAGGATGTTCAGCGGATAATCGGCCACGTGGGACTGATAAAGATAACCGCTCAGCAGGGTGGGGGGGCCATCCTGATTGACCAGGGAAAAATTGTTGCTGCATTTTTTTCTTCCGGGGATAAGCTCTATTTTGGGAACGGGGCACTTGAGATTATCAATGCAACAACGCCTGAGAAGATGGAGCTACGCAGTTATACGACTGATGAGTACATCCTCGCAGTTGAAACGTGCCGTAAGGAAAACCTTCTGCTCCAGGATGAAACCAATATACCTACCATTCCTGACCTTCTCGATGAGAGCATATTAAGAAAAGTACTGGTGCAGCCTGGTGTTATTGCCGTATCGGCATTTTCTGATGGATTTTCAGTCCAGTCTCTTGGCGAAGCAGATTTTGATCAGGTCGCAGCGATGGCTGAAGACCTCCTCAGGGCTGGAATTAAAATTGCCAAGGATATGAAAATTGGTCTGATAGACCAGATTATCCTTGAAACAAATTCTGGAAAAATAATTATTGCTCCCTATGGAGACCTGTTCCTCTGTGTATTTACAGGGCCGGATGTAAATATCGGCTTAATCCGGGTGGTCCTGAAGAGCATCCAGAGCGAGGCCAGGTAACGCTTCATCGCGGCGCTCCT
>JALOPT010000004.1 GCA_025453715.1 Methanoregulaceae archaeon
ATCAAGGGCAAACAGATCATTATCGCCGCAGGGGAAGGGGCAAAGGCGGCACTGGAAGCCTATGAATACCTGGTACAGCTGTAAACCAGACAAGTGAATCCATAGTTTGGAAAAAACAGATTATATTAAACTATTTTTTCTGATTAACGTTCATTGTTACAAGTCCGGATAACCCATTTATTACCCTCAATATCACAATAGCATATATCTGTCCTGGAATAGACGATTCCATTGGGAAACCTGGCACCTAATATTGAGATGAAGACTGTCCTTCATCATCTTTCCTGAATAACACGATCCTGTTCGTATTCGTCCCGGAATTATTATTTCCAATACCCCAGATGTTTGAAGTTTTCGTGAATTCCTGCTGGTTTACAAGGATACACTCGCACCGGAACCCGGCAGTAATTCCCGCGGGGATAACATGTTCGTCGAGGTGGAGTGTCCCCTTCTTCACTTCCCCGACTTCAAAAGCGACCCACCCCCCGGGCCGGGTAATCCGGAATAACTCCTGGAACACCCTGGAGATCATGGAGACCCACACATCAAGGGAATGTGTCATCGTGATCTTTTTCCCGATAGCGATATCGTCGATTTCATTAAACCAGCACCTGAGCCAGTTATCTTTCGAGTACTGGACAATATTGAGAAACGGGGGTGATGTGACCGTCAGCTGAACGGAATTATCACGGATTTCCGGTGTCGATGCGGCATCACCGGTAAGGAACAAGCCGGAACTCCCGGCCTTATGGAGCTTCTCGCGTTTGTTCACTGTGAGGTTCCGTGTAAGGGTCCTGGTTTTTTTCATGATGATTTCGTGGGTATCGCGGTACGGTGGTACCTGCTGCCGCTTGATGTTGATCTTTTCCTGGGCACCCGGAGATACCGCCTGGTTCGGAGGCAGCGTGTAGACCGAAAAGAAACCACTTGAATGCCCGGTGAGCCGGTTAGTTGCCACCATCCTGATCCATGCGTTTACATCATCTTCATCATCCTCTCCCTGTTTCTGGTTGACTGAGAGAAACTCACGCATTGCGAGGATCTCTTTCTCGGTCGACGGGTGGTAAAACATCGAAAGGTCGATTGGTGGTGACTGGTCATAATCCCGGGGGACTATTGAAAGACGGTCACGGACCGCTTCACCGGAGGGAACGAAAAACCGCGGTTTTGTCAGGATCTTCGTGAGCGGGTTAATATCGTTTTGCACCACCCGGCGGCCGAGCAGTCCCGCTTCAATAATGGTTGTCCCCCGCCCGCCAAAGGGGTCATAGACGAGATCTCCTTCCTCCGTAAACCGTTCAATAAAAAAGGCAGCAAGCTGCGGTTTGAAACAGGCACGGTAGGATATTTCATGGATGGATGAGGCCTTCCTTTGAGCCGAAGTCCAGAGCTCAGCCGAATACCGCCTTACCGTCAGTTTCCCAACCTGCACCTCATCAGGGATTACATCTCCGGGCAGGAAGTCCGAAGTCCCGATCAGAGGACCAGCAGCTCCTGATCTGCTAATCCCCCGGTGGCCTGCTACCGTTCCCTGGGAGGGTTTGATTTGCTCACCTTTTAATTGACGGGGCATTCTTCATTGTGTATTAGTCAGCACGGTCAAAATATTCTCTGTTATGTGTCCTGAGCCGGAGAGGAGTATGATCATCCATTAATCCTCCCGGATCATAAAAAATTAGGAATGCATGAAGTGCTCAGGAAGGTTGTCCACCTCCTCATCGGGCTCAGCATCGCGATAGCCATCCCGTTGGTTGACATGCAACTGGTACTGATGGCATTTGTACTCGCCATTTTTGCCGGGTTTATCCTTTCTGATGCGATATCAAAGGGATATAAACTGCCCCTGATATCCCGTGTGGTACTGCTGCTCGAAAGAGAGGACGTACTGCCAGGGAAAGGGACACTGTATTTCGCTATCGGTGTCTTTTTCGTCCTCGTCTTTTTCCCCCTGCAGGTCGTTATCCCGGCAATCATCTGCCTTGCAGTCCTCGACGGTGTTGCTACCCTTGTCGGGATCCACTACGGGCATCACAGGATATGGAAATCCAAATCCCTCGAAGGTACACTTGCCGGGATTGGTACTACCATAGTCGCATTGCTTGTGCTCACACCTCTTTCAATCCCGATGGCTGCCGCTGCTGCAATCACGGCAGGTGTTGTTGAGCTCCTCTCGCCGGTTGACGATAACCTCACAATCCCGTTGAGTGTGTGCATCGTCCTGTCTTTGTTACTACTCTGATAATATCGCGGCGTGAAATTTTTACCAGGGACTGAATTTGCCCGGGGATAGTCCTGCTGAAGGAAGGACTACTACCCCATAAACCGTCACTGATTCACGAAGAAAAACGATAGTAATCCGCGGGGACGAGGATTTCAAACCTGGCGCCTTTTCCATACTGACCGGTTTCCGAAATTGTTATCCCGGTAATACCGAGGATTTCCCTGGTGAGGAACAGGCCCATTCCTTTTTTCTTTTCAAAAGATCTCTCGAAAATTAATTCCTTTTTATCTTCCTCGATCCCGGTTCCATTGTCTTCGAAGAACAGCTTCAGCCCATCAGGTGTTTCATCGAAATATAACCTGATTATCGTGGCATTTTTTCCATGAAGTACGACATTTTCCGCAAGCGAGAAAAAAACTGTTTCCAGGAGCGGGTCAGCAAAAATCTCCAGTCCCTCGACATCGGGTTCCCTTGTCAGGCATGTCATATCTGCATGTGAAATCCCAAAGAGGAATGTTGTCATGACATCCTGCCATTGCGGGGGCTTGAGTCCAAGGTTCTGGTAATGCCTGGAAAACTTCAGATTATCAATAATACTCTGGACAATTTGTGATTCTGTCTCTTTATAAGCCTTAATCCTGTCGTCGGTCTCCAGCTGTTTTTCAAGTTCAAGGTACCCGGATAGACCAAATACGGCATTCTGAATATCATTAAATGTAATGGCATTCAGGAAACTCAGTTTCCTGGTCGCCTTTCTTAATGCATCTTCCGCCATTTTACGGCTCGTAATATCACGAATGATGCACAGTACCTCATTATTGTCAATTGCAACGATACGTGCTTCAAAACACCTGAGGCCTTGTGGTACCCTGAGCTCGTATTCATATTTCTGCAATTCCCCGGTTATTATTGCTTTTTCAATACTCAGAAGCATGGTTTCGACAAATTTCTCCCCGATACCAGAATCACGGATATTTTTACCGACAATCTGGTCAGGGGGTAGCGCAAGAAGTTTCTCATCCCTGGTCCGGAAATTCAGGAAAATACCCTCACGGGACATCGTAATCATAACATCCGGAATTGTTTCAAGAATGACTGAATTACGGTGTTCGCTCACCCGCAGTGCCTGCTCCTTCCTGCTGAGTTCAAGATAGTTCTCCCGGAGTTCTCCCTCTTTTGCTGCAAGATTTTCGTATGCAGCCCTGATTTCTTCGTTCCTTTTTACCAACTCTGCGTGCTGGCGCTGGAGCTCGGGGTAATAACTCTTCCGGATGGAGGACTCCCCGAGACCTATTATTCTCATCCGCTGTCGTTCCCAGTCGGGGTTATCTTCAGAGTGCATTTTCATAAATCTGTTCAATATCCTTGATTGTCGGTTGTCTGGGATTTGTGGCCATGCAGGGATCATGGATTGCTTTTTTCGCAAGTTCTGGGATATCTGCTTTCTTAACTCCTATTTCACCCAGCGTTTCAGAAATACCCAGGTTTTCCCTCATTGAGGTGAATGCCCTGATAATTTTTACTTTCTTCTCCTGCGGGTTATCTCCGGTGTACTCCACTCCCATTACTGCTCCAATTTTCTTATAACGTTCTGGGCATGCACAATAATTGTAATCAATCACGTGTTCGAGGAGTAAGGCATTGCACTCTCCGTGGGGAAGGTCAGAGTATCCCCCGAGGCTGTGTGCCATTGCATGTACAGCCCCGAGACTTGCATTGGAGAATGCAAGACCTGCCAGAAGGCTCGATATCATCGTCTGGTAACGGGATTCGAGGGATTGCGGATTATGAAATGCCATGATCAGGTGGGTGTGCATCAGCTTAATTGATTCCAGTGCATGGATATCGGTAACCGGTGAACTGGCATTTGATACAAATGCTTCTACACTGTGAGTAATTGCGTCCATTCCTGTGTGGGCGGTAAGCGCGGGGGGCAGTGTTGTCAGGGGTACCGGGTCGATAAGTGCAATATCGGGGACAATTTTTTTGCTGATTATGGCAATTTTTACCCGGCTGCTGGTATTATTTATGATGGCAAACTGTGATACATCCGCCCCGGTCCCCGCAGTTGTCGGGACACAGATTAGTGGGGGGGCAGGAAGCGGGATATTGTCCACCCCCTCGTAATCAAGGATGTTGTTCCCGTTTGAAACGACAATCCCAATCCCTTTTGCACAATCTATCGGGCTTCCACCCCCGATCGCAATAATTGCATCACATCCGGATGAGATATACCGTTCCAACCCGTTCATCACTTCATAATCACGGGGATTTGGCGTAATGTCAGAAAAAACCGAATACCTGATCCCTTCTTTATCCAGGCTCCCGGTTACATCCCTGAACCATCCCGCCTGGATAATGTCCGGCTGGGTGACAACCAGTACGTTTTCCGCACCAAGATTCCTTGCATATCTGCCGGCAAGAGACCGTGCACCGACTCCAATAACAAATTCAGGGGCAACAAACTTTCTTAATTCGAAATCCCTGCCAGAATGTCCACTCAATGTAGCTACACCTCCCGGATGCTGATGTGAAACAATGGCAGGACAATTATTTGAATATTTAGGCCTGGACTAACTCTCCGGGAAGTCCAATGATCAGGTCGGAACAACCATAATCCGGGAAATCTCTCTCTTGGGAATTAAAAGGCAGAAAAAATTATGTACCGGATTTTTCCTGTTCCCTGTAACCCTTGAGGAGCAATGTTGCAAGGTGCCGGACCGGCTTATCGGTGTGGCCTGCAATATGGAACTCGCAGAACGGACAGCAGGTGACAACCATTTCAGCCCCGGTTTTCTTAATCTCATCTCCCCGGCGTTGGCCAAGTGCTGCAGCCTCATCCGGGAATCCGGACCTGACCCCCCCGCCTGACCCGCAACAGATGGAAGGCATTTCAGTAATGTCCGCCAGGCTCCGAAGAATCGTCCTTGGCTGTTCTGTTACACCCTGCCCCCTGGCAAGATGGCAGGGGTCATGGTATGTTACGTTGAGTCCAAGGTGGGCTGGCGAGCCGAAACCCGTTTCGGCGAGGAGTTCAGAAAAGTCAATGACCTTAAACGGGGTCTCGTAGTCATGTTTAAGCGTCGAACCGCAACCGGCACACATGGTCACCACGGTATCGATACCGAGCGCCGTGAATGCCGCGATATTCCGGGCCTTTAACGTATCGACATATTCTGTCTGCCCCGTCCGGATCAGCGGGGAGCCACAGCAGATCTGGTCTCTGGGGATAACAACCCGGAAGCCGTTCCTCCTGAGCACCTCTACCGCGTCCAGTGCAGTCTTCGGGAGGCGCAGGTTATACATGCAACCGACAAAGAACCCGACCGTCTTTTTTACCGGGCCGTAGGGTTCCATGACTTCCGCCGTTAACTCGAGTAAGGAGGGTTCTGTCCACGTGACACTCCTGCCGGTCTCCCGGATCAGTGCGGCGACCTCTGCATGGCGTGGGAGTGTGTGCCCCTTGAAATGTGCCACTTCCCTGAGTTTTTCAATGGCTTTTCCGGGTATCTGGATCTCTTTCGGACAGACCTTCCAGCATGCCTGACAGCTCGTGCACCTGAAAAGGCCCCCGTTTACCGCTTCAGCAGTCCGGTCCTTCTTGTCCCGGGGGTCGAGGCTAAGACGCATTTCCTGCCTCATCGAAGTTGGCCCTTTGAAGTCGGAAACGGAAAGGGCCGGGCAGACCGAAACGCAGGCCATGCAGCCGATACAGCTCCGGAGCGGTTTCATGGTCTCTACAATGTCTTTCGCAGGCATTGTAGCGGCTTCAGTCGATACGGGGCATATTATCGGCAATTCGTTAATATATGGCAGCAGGTCAACCGCAAGGTCTTTTATCACGGGGATTTCGAGAGGTTCGACAGTGATACCCTCCAGGGCTTCTTCCATGCAGGCGAGTACCGGTTGCCCGTTCACCCTGACCGCACAGCTCCCGCATTGCCCTGTACCGCAGCAATAACGATAGGTAAGGGTGGGGTCACAGTCATCGTGGACAGCATGAAGTGCATGGAGTACCCTTGCACCGTCATGCACATTGACGGTATAATTCTCAAAATGCGGTGCCGTATCCTTTTTCGGATCGAACCGGGAGATACGGAGCGTTAGCTCTTTCATCTGCTCACCTTCTCAATTCCCCTGCAACTGGTGGACAGGTACGTATGGCCGAATGGTGATGTTTCAGGTGTCCAGGCTTGTGAGATATCTTTCCTGACGTGGGCACCCCGGGACTCGGGCCGGAGCAGTGCAGACTCCACAATGAGCGAGGCGGTGGTAAGCATGTTCCTGACCGTGCAGCACTCAACAAGGTTTTCAGCAGTAACCGCACGCAACTGCAGCGACTGGAGGTGCAGGATAACCGAGCGGGTCTGCTCCAGTGCGGGCAGGGTCCTGAAGATTCCGGCCCCCTCCCACATCGATAGTTTAAGTTTATTCCAGACTCCCGCGGGTTCGGAAGTCCCGGTAAAGTACTCGTCCAGGTGTTTTCTCTCGGCCTCCACCTGGGCAGGATCATGGTCCCGGGAATGTACTGCTGCTTTCCCTGCAGCTTCTCCTGCCCGTTTTCCAAACACCTGTGTTTCCGCAAGCGCATTTCCTCCGAGGCGGTTTGCCCCGTGAACGCCTCCGGACACTTCACCGCAGGCGAAAAGTCCTTTCATGGTAGTGGAGCCATCAGGCCGGATACGAAGGCCTCCCATGATGTGGTGGGCCGTCGGGGCCACTTCCATCGGTTCAGTCCTGATATCGACCCCGAATTTGAGGAACTGCTCGAGCATTACCGGAAGCCGGCTTTCCACCTGTGATGCAGGGAGGTGGGTCACATCGAGGTACACCCCCCCGTGTTCCGTTCCCCTACCCTCCAGTATCTCTGTTGCAATCGAACGGGAGACCACGTCACGGGTAGACAGTTCCATCCGTTCGGGGTCGTAACAGGTCATAAACCGCTCTCCAAGCTTGTTTTTTAACAGGCCCCCTTCGCCACGGACGGCTTCGGTCACCAGCCGGCCACGTGCGTCATAAGGATACACCGCACCGGTCGGGTGGAACTGGATCTGCTCCATGTCAATTACTTCTGCACCTGCCCGGTAACCCAGTGCATAACCATCCCCGGTACCGCTTGAAGAGTTAGTGGAGATATCATAGACACGGGTCCCGCCCCCTGTAGCGATTACCGTGCTGTCCGAACGGAACAGTATGACCTCCCCGTCGCGATCAAGTCCCATTGCCCCTGAGGCACGCCCTTCATGTTGAAGGAGTGACACGATCGAGACCTCCTGGTAGGTCTCCACCCCCGTGTCAGCCATCCGCTCGGTCAGCGTGGTCATCATCTCGTGGCCGGTACGATCCCCGGCATAACAGGTCCTCGGAAACCTCTGGCCCCCGAATGGGCGCTGGGCAACGCATGCCAGGTCGTCCACGTCAAAAACCGCACCCCAGCGGATGAGATCTGCCATCCGTTCAGGCGACTCGTCAACGAGGACCCTTACCAGGCCGGGGTCGTTTAAGTATGCCCCGCCCCGCAGGGTGTCCTCGTAATGCCCCTCGCAGGAGTCCAGCTCCTTAAGCACTGCATTATAGCCTCCTTCAGCCATCGGTGTGCAACCCCCCTTGCCCACGATGGTCTTTGAGACAAGCACGGTATCACCGTACTGGTCAGCCTCAATCGCAGCTCGTACACCCGCTCCGCCGCTTCCGATTACGAGGACATGACAATCGACAAGTTCATCTGACCGCATCTTATTATTATCTGCATCCTATAATTACATAAATAGCTAGGGAATTGTAGAGTGGCCAGAATGAGGTTTTTAATGAAATTTGGCGGCACTTCTGTTGCTGATGCCGCAAGCATTTCCCGCGTCACTGATATTATAAAGCAATATCATTCAGGCGGGAACGAGGTTGCAGTCGTCATATCAGCCCAGCGTGGGGTGACTGACCAGCTGATTGCTGTTGCGACTGAGGTCGTTGACAGCCCTGACAGTAGTATGGTCGGACCGTTTATCGGGTCGCTACGGGTCCGGCATATGAAAGCCCTTGAAGGTTCGGCAAAGGATTACGTTGCCGAGGTTGCCCCTCTCATAGAAGACCGGCTTCTAAAACTGGAAAATATCCTGTCCGCGGTCCACAACCTGAGGGAGCTCACACCGAGGTCGAAGGATTATATTATCACGTTTGGAGAACGCCTTAACTCCCTCGTCGTGAGTGCGGCCTTCAGGCAGCAGGGAATCCCGTCATCAGTCCTTGATGGCTGCGAGGCCGGGATCCTTACAACGGCCAATCATGGTGAAGCAATGGCACTTCATGAGGGGGAGAAAAAAATAAAAGGTTCTATCGTTCCCCTCCTCGCCAGCCAGGTCCCCGTGATTATGGGTTTCATGGGATGTACAGAAAAAGGAGTCCTGACAACTCTCGGCCGCAGCGGTTCTGATTACTCTGCTGCGATTATCGGTGCCGGGATAGATGCCAACGAGATATGGATCTGGACCGATGTTGATGGGATAATGACCTCAGACCCGCGGGTTATCAACGATGCCCGTGTCCTTGACTCGGTATCCTACCTCGAAGTCATGGAACTCTCGTTCTTCGGGGCCAAAGTGATGCACCCACGATCGATTGAACCTGCCATGAGGAAGGATATCCTTGTCCGGGTAAAGAATACCTTCAACCCGGACCACCCGGGGACCTGCATTGTCAGGAATGTCCGTGATGACAGCCGCGTTGTGAAGGCGCTCACCTACATCGAAAAAGTTGCCGCCGTCAATATCAACGGTGCCCAGATGATTGGAAGACCGGGCGTCGCGAAGGCAATATTTACTGCCCTTTCTGACAGTGAAGTGAACGTGATGATGATTTCACAGGGGTCATCGGAGGCGAATATCTCGCTTATTATTGACGAGGCACAGGCCGATGCTGCGTCAGAATCGCTTGCAGCACTTGCAAAACAGGGGATTGTACGTGAGGTGACGCTTGACCGGGATGTCTGTGCCGTAGCAGTCGTCGGCTCCGGCATGGCAGGAGCGAAAGGGACCGGTGGGCGGATCTTTACTGCCCTTGGCCGGGCAGACATTAATGTACGGATGATCTCGCAGGGGTCATCTGAGGTCAATATCTCCTTCGTTGTGAAGCAGGAGGACGGGCCGCGTGCAGTACGGGTATTGCATGACGAGTTCATGCTGTCAGAGGAATGTAATGACTGAGGACGCGTACCGGGAGGCAGGGGTGGATATCGACCTCGAGACAGCAGCGGTAAAATCACTGATAAGCAACCTGAGTTTCCGGAGGAGCGGGCAGAACCGGATGCTTGGCAGTGTTGGCCATTACGCCGGCCTGATTGATTTTGGTGAAAAGGTCCTCGCCCTTACCGTGGATGGAGTGGGGACCAAGATGCTGGTTGCTGACCACATGCACGACTGGAGTACCGTTGGCATCGACTGTATCGCGATGAACGTGAACGACCTCTACGTGATGAACCTCGAACCCGTCGCGTTTGTTGACTATGTTGCAACTGATCACCTCGATACTGGTAAAATGGCACAGATTGGCATCGGGCTGAACGAAGGGGCAAAACTGGCGAATATCGATATCGTGGGTGGCGAGACTGCAACGCTCCGTGGCCTTGTAAATGGTCTTGACCTCGCCGGTACGTGCCTCGGGATGCAGGAAAAGAACAAGGTGGTAAATGGTGAAACCATAATGCCCGGTGACCTGATTGTCGGTGTCCCCTCGAGTGGTATCCACAGTAATGGCCTCACCCTTGCCCGGAAAGTCGCTGAAGAACACGGTGGCTACGAGGCAAAGCTTGGAAATGGCAGGACACTTGGTGCCGAACTTCTTACGCCTACCAGGATTTACCATGAGAGTCTTACTGTAAACCGGAAGGTTGACGTGCACGGGATGTGCCACGTCACTGGTGGAGGACTCCTCAATTTCACCCGCCTTTCTAAATATGGATTTAATTTCAGCGACCCGCTGTCCCCGCAGGAGATATTCCGCTGGATTCGGGAGAGCGGAAAGATCCAGGACAATATCATGTACCGGACTTTCAACATGGGAATGGGCTATGCCTATATCGTCGCTCCGGACAGGGCAGGCGATGTCATACGGGAGGTGCCGGGTGCAAAGGTTGTTGGGGAAGTGACGGAAAAGCCGGGTGTAAGGTTGCATGGTGATATGGTTACCTGATATGCAGCCTGTATGGTGTTTATTGCAGATACCCGACTGAATTTTTTTTTAATTTTTAATTCCTGATATTTTCCATTACCATATTGAATGACTTTATTGGGAAATGATAATGTAATGCATTATCTATTTATTTCCCTGATTCAAGTCTGATACTGTAGTATACGGGTTAATTGTAGTGGTAACTTGGAATATTATATATACAATCGGGGTATGGTTCAGATGAGACAAAAGAACGAAAATTATCAGGGAATTCTATTATACATAAGTGCATTTCTTCTTTGTATTATGGTATTCTGTATCCTGCCTGTCCAGGCGGATTACTGGGCTGGCGTTAGTGAAAATGGCCAATATCAGGTGACTTTCACTCCCAATGCAGATGGGGGTGCAACCATCCAGGGTGCAGCAGTCGGACCTGGAGGTTCTATAGATCCAATAGGAAATCCTCCGGCGGCATCAGGGGGTGCCTATGGGTTTCCGGATGAAACGACCAGCGTGACGCAGAACCTAATCCTCGAGGGTCCCTCTGGCTGGGCAGAAGTAATTGCGAGAGATGCGAATGGAAATGAAGCACATGCGGAAGTCGAGTTTACTGACGGACATTTGGTTGTATTTCAGCATGCTGGACCGATTACTCCGTTTATTTCACCCGAATCATATGGCACTGTTGCACAGGTTAATGGAGTGGTGGCCGGACAATGTGTACTGTCACATAGCTTTTCCACAATTGAAGCGGAAAGTTATTCCTTTAATGCGGATGGATCTTCAGCAGGGGTAATTGCCGCAGCAAGCAGTAATGATCAATCCTCCGGGTATCGGGAATCTAATGGGTATTCATCCCCTCTGTTTTTTGTTCACCAGGGAACCGGGTCCTTCACCCCAGAATTGGATGGAGAAGATCAAGTGGATACTTATTCCGGTGGATCCATCGGGTATTACGGGTCACCAACCTACGCGTATGAATGCGGGTGGATCAAGAGAGTTGATACGGCAGGTGTTATTGCAGATTCATCAATTCCACAAGGTTTTACCTCACTCGTATCCGGAACAGTTGAAGATGGAAACCTGGAATTCCATTTGGGAGCATCAGCAGGACCATCGTACTGCGGTAATTCCATCAAAACAACAGCCAGTGGCGAAGTCGAAGCAAGGGGGGACAGTGGAGCTGCGAGTGCTATAACAACAGGTCCGAATGGACAATTTGCCAATGTTGTTGCGTCATTTGATCAGGACTATTGTACCAGAAATTACATGGACTTTGACCTTTCTGCGTCCGGGAAACTCTATGCAGATGGCGACTACAAGTTAAAAGCAAAAAATGAAATTTACAGGCCTTGTGGGTATTCCGGCGTCGTTAACGCATCGAGTTCGGACGGTGATTCAACCGCAAATGACGGAGCTGTATTCTTCCATGGTGAGCATGACTTTGGAGGAGTTGCGGGTGTGAGATCAGGCGGGAGTCCATGGGCATGTGCCTGGACTAAATACAGTCCACCATAAAGAGGTTGATAAAAAATGAAAGAAACAACATATTTTTCTACAGGGATAAGCAGCCTGCTAATCATTCTCCTCTTTGCGGGAGTGGTTTGCGCTGATCCTTCGGTGACCCAGGCCCCGGAAATCCAGGGACTTTCCACGACTACTACGGTGAATGCAATCGGACTCATGACTGAAACCGACAGCCTTTCCTGGCAGTTATCCAACCTTGGAATAAACAATTCCCTGGCAGCTCCGGGATATCCACCGTATGATGCAGGTAATGGGACCGTTCTTGTCTGGGATGATATCTATCCCTATACAAGCCATACACCTGGACAGGTCCTGTATACAACCGCCTACGATGCGAATATTGTTGCACAGGCCGGCCAGATCAGTTTTATCAAGACTCTGGGAGTCAACACAGGAAATAAGGCTCTTGGGCAGTCTAACATCGACACACAAACAGGCATAACTTTTATCGCTGCAGATGACGGAGGCAACGTAGTTGGTACCGAGAACCTCATGCTAGACGGTGCCGGTATGTATGATCTCACTGCAAACAAAATGCTTTGTCCTTTTGGCTCACAAAGCTCGTTATTCATACCTCCGTTCTGTAATATCGTCCAGACCGGAAGCAAGTATGACCTGACAGTCGGCTCGATCACAACTGATGCGAACAACCGCTTTGTTGGCGATGACGCGACTATACCCGTAGTACAGAACTATGCGATCAATATAAAGCCATATGGCATATCAGAGGGTCAGATACCGGCAATGGGCTCTGCTATGGCTTACATGAAAGTGCATACACAGGAAGGCCGGTTAATCTATGCATACTCGTTCAGTCAGGAACCTGAAGCCAATGTATACAAGCTAGTCAAGTCCCAGGACATTACCTATTCAGAATCATCCAGCGCTCTTGGGGTAATATCGTCATTCGCAAAATCACTTAGTTATAACTCAGGTACGAGCCTGATCTAACCTTTTTTTATTCTGTTAGGAAATAGAACAAGTGACTTAAGGGACCATATTTCTTGATAGAATACGAAAATTCTCTGTCAGGAAGTTTAATTTATCAAAATGAAAAGCGTAGTAACTATTTGTTTTCATCTTTATTGAGGAATTCTACAGAGCCAAAAATTGTTGAACTCCCAGCAGAATTGCTAAGATTACTCCGCAGACTTCCCCGAATCTTCTTCGGTCTTTCCTTCCCCCTCCTCTTCAGGATAAGGAAGCTTTCTTGTTTTTTCAGAAATAATTGCGCTGTTTCCGGAAGGGTCGTCGATGATAAGGGTTACAAGGAGATCCCCTTTCTTCACCGCCTCTACTGCTTCAAGGAATTTTTCAGCATTTTCCCGCTCTGTCTCATCCCCGCAGGCAATGACCCCCTCAACGACCCTGCTGACCCTGTCAAGTACCCCTTCAATATTGGAGACAAACCCCTCGCAGGCCGGGCCCGGGTCGATCCTGACGCCCAGCTCAGGGATCATTACAATACCCTGCATGCTCCTGACTACGCGGACATCCAGATCATCAGGTGTCTCAATCCTGAACTCCTGCCTCCCTGGTGCCTGGCTGGTGAGCACCTGGGTATCGACATAGCGGTACCCGCATTCGCTACAAAGGGCACGTATTATTATGATATCAGAAAAATAGGGGATATTATCGGTCTGATAAAGATACTCGATCTCTGTATTACATACCGGGCACGGACCGGGGACAACGGTCCTCACTAGACTGCTCCGCCGATTTTATCGCGCGAAATCCTGACGCCGCCTGGTGCCAGCACAACATAACGCTGGTCACCAAGGCCAATAATATCCCCGTTGACATCCTTTGCGACTTCTTTAAAGTCCTTAAGTACCCGCTCGTACATGATTTTGTCCATTTTCAGCCTGCTGATATCCACGATCACGATATTCCCGTTGTAAATCTCGTCCTTGATTTTCGGGCTCTCCCTGAGGTCAGATATTGTTGCAATTTTTATCAGGAGTGCCGGCCCCTCCTCTTTCCCCTCATAGTCCTCAAGGTTGAGTTCCATATAGTCCCCTTCTTCGGCCGGGGTTCTGGTTTTTCCAAGAAGAGAATCGAATATTTTTCCCATAAAAAAATGGTATATTGAATTTTATTTAATAGTATCTATTCAATAAAACGGCGGATTTTTCGTTTTGGATTATTACACGGATTTTTCCCTGATGGCGGTTCATTTCCTGCCACATGAAATGGCAACCCGGGTCAATACTCCAGTACCCAGATCTCATCCCCGACGTGGTGGATGTTCCGGCACATCTTCCCGGTTGTTTTTTCCCGCAATTCGGCAGCATCATACAGGGGTATACAGATCGCGAGTGGTTTCCCGTGACGCTCTTCGACAACCTGTGCAGGTGAGTCCGCCCTGATATCATCGGTGACAGACACAATTCCCGGGCGCATTACATCTGCGCCGTTCACGACATACGGGACCGCCCCCATATCGACAACGATACGCCGCTGCGGGAACGGCTGTTCAAGGAGGCCCCGTAATGTTGGAAAAATAACGCCATCCAGGTCCATGAGAAGCGGCTTCTTATCGACCATGTAGAGTTTAAGCTGGGTATTCGTCTCGACAATCTCAAGCTGGTCACGGTAAAACATGGATTCTGCTTCACCAATTTCCGATTTTAACCGGGAATAGATAACAGAAACCTGGGACTTTCTTAAGGTATGTCTTTTTTTCAGCTGGATCTTTGACATATGAGTCTCGCCTTATTGGTATGTGGCATATGAACGAAAATGTATGCTTTCCATCGCTCGGCTTTTATAGTTCTACGAATCAAAGAATTACCTGACAGACATAACAGATCCCGTCCGGCAGGTTATCTGTCGGGCACCTGTTTTTTTCATTGACTGAGGTGACAGGATGCTCCCGTACGTTATATTTAAGTATCCTCCTCACTCACATATATTACTCCAAAGCGATTTAAACAGGGTAATTATATGACAAAAAGGCCGTTGGATATTTTGGACCAGGTGCTGAATCGTCAGCCTGTTATCGTATCTCTCAAAGGGGGAAGGGAACTTCGAGGAATCCTTCAGGGGTATGACGTGCACATGAACCTTGTGCTTGAAAAAGCCACAGATGTAGAGAACGATGTATCAAAAAATGTCGGGACTCTCATCGTACGTGGAGACAATGTGATCTATATATCACCCTCAGTTGAACAATAAATGAAAATTTCCAGGTGAAATGCTATGTCAAAGGGAACTCCCTCAATGGGAAAGCGGAACAAGAAGACCCACATCGCATGCAGGCGCTGCGGCAGTATATCCTATCACTGCCGTCACAAGACCTGTTCTGCGTGCGGTTTCGGTACAAGCAGCAGAATGCGCAGTGTAAAATGGCTTGATAAGCGACCAAAAGTGCCTACTCATTAGAGAGCCCTGACATGTGCGGTATCGTTGGCATCGTGGATGCTGGCGGTGTATCTCTTTCTTTATACTACGCCCTGTACGCTCTCCAGCACCGCGGGCAGGAGAGTGCGGGCATCGCAACGTTTGATGACGAAGGCCGCCTTTACAAGCATAAGGCGGCAGGACTTGTCGCCGATGTTTTCAATACCACGGTCCTTTCAACCCTGAAGGGGAACGTGGGCATCGGGCATGTCCGGTACCCGACAACCGGGGCAAACCGCCCGGAAAACATCCAGCCTTTTAACTTCCATTTTCAAAACCATGATATTTCGATTGCGCATAACGGTAACCTGGTAAATACAGCCGAACTCCGTGACTCCTATGAACAACGCGGCCAGATATTTTCAACGACCACTGATACTGAGATCATTGCGAAACTGATCACCGAAGAGATCCGCGGGTCGGGGGGAGTGGAGGATGCCGTGCTCCACTGCATGCGGACGCTCCGGGGGTCCTACTCGGTCATTCTCATGGTTGACGGTGTCCTGTACGGGTTCCGTGACCCGCTCGGAATCAAGCCGCTTTGTGTCGGAAAACTGAAAGATGGTTTTATCCTTGCATCAGAAAGTGTCGGGGTTGATGCTCTTAACGGGATGTTCCTCCGGGACGTGAAACCCGGTGAACTGATCAGGATCGACGGGCAGGGGATGCGGTCCACCCAGATAGCGGTGGCCAGCCACCATGCTCACTGTATTTTTGAGTATGTATACTTTGCAAGGGCGGATTCGGTAATAGACGGGGCATTGGTCTATGATGTGAGGCTGAACATCGGTGCGAAATTATTCGAGGAAGACCCTATTATTGCTGACAGCGTATGTGCGGTACCTGATTCGGGCACATCCCATGCGATTGGATATGCCCAGCGTTCCCACATCCCGTTTGTGGAAAGCCTCATGAAAAATCGTTATATGGGCAGGACTTTTATCATGCCCTCGCAGAAACAGCGGGAGAATGCCGTCAGGATCAAACTGAACCCGATCAGGGAACACCTCCGGGACAAATCGGTGGTCCTCGTGGATGACAGCATCGTACGCGGGACGACATCACGCCGGATTATAGAAATGATGCGGGATTCCGGGGCAAAAGAGATCCATGTGCGGATCGGGTCCCCTGCAATACGTGCGCCATGTTATCTCGGGGTTGACATGCCGACGCGGAGTGAACTGATTGCAAGCAACAAAGCCGAAGAGGACGTGAGGCACAGCATCACGGCGGACTCCCTCCACCACATCTCCATCGAATCACTCGTCGCAGCAATCGGGGAAGAGCGGTGTAACCTGTGTACCGGGTGCCTGACCGGGTGCTACCCGGTCTCTATCGATGGTGAACAATCCCATGAAACCGTGGTTGATTTTGTAGAAGGTACCTACCAGTCGAGGCTTGAATCGTTCGGGGGAGATAATTCATAACCCGGAACAGGCTCATCTTTTAAAATTTTTCATCCCAATGGCCAGCCTGAAACAAACGGCATTCCGGGATAACATTGTCAAACAGGTATCTCAACCGGATTACGAAACCAGAATGTGAGGGAAAGAGGGGATCTTATGGAACATATCAGGGACGCGTTTGACCCGATTGCACAGGAATATGACGCCCAGCGGGTGCACATTATCCCTGACCTAGGGAATTATTACGGTGCCGCAGTCTGGGCAGCGGTTGCAAAGGACAATCATCCTGAAATTCTTGATATTGGTGCAGGAACGGGCCTGATGAGTGCACTGGTCCTGGAAAAATTCCCCGGAGCTAAACTGACCCTCCTTGACATTTCAGAGAACATGCTTGCGGTTGCCCGCAAACGGTTCTCTCACCGGGAGAATATCCGGTACGTGGTCAGCGATTACAGCAGGTCTCCGCTTGGCGGACCATATGACCTGGTCATCTCCGCATTGTCGATCCACCATTTAACCAGTGAAGACAAGCGGCAGTTGTTCAATGGAATTTTTGCAGCCTTAAAACCGGGCGGGATGTTTATTAATGCTGACCAGGCAGAGGGTGAGACTCTCCTGTTCCGGCAGATGTACCTGGATTACTGGAATGATTTTATGAAAAGCGGGCCTCTTGACGAACAGGAGCGCCTCGAGATCCTCAGGCGGAGGGATACCCTCGACCGGAACGAAAAACTCTCGTCCCAGTTACGCTGGCTTCAGGAGTCCGGGTTTACCGATGTTGATGTTGTATACAAGAACCGGACTTTTATCGTAACCGTGGCACGAAAGGGCTGATTCAAGTTATATGCCTTCAAAATTGGAAAAGCCCGGGAAAATCAAACCCTCAAATTTAAAACGAAATGATGGCTGATGGGAAGTACCAGGCCCCTGGAAAATACCCTGTTCTGGAGACGATAACCATGTGGTATATCTGCCGGTGCAGAAAAATCTTTTAAAAGAAACAGTAGCGAGGGATGGATTTGAACCATCGGTCTACGGGTTATGAGCCCGTCGGGATATCCTGACTACCCTACCTCGCTGCTCTGGAGGTTACTATATACCCTCTCTGCGCTCTTATAGTTTACTCACACCTTTTTTTTGGCGGGAGCCCACAAGAAGGAGGGATTAATAATTCCGGCAGACTATACCGGAGATATGGATGACGAACTCGCGAAAATCCGGCAGAAGAAACTGAATGAAATGCAGGAACGGATTAAAACGCAATCCGGGGGAAAAGTCCTTCACCTTGACCAGGCCAGCTTTCTTCCCCTCTTAAACGCGCACCCGGCACTCGTGGTGGATTTCTGGGCCGAGTGGTGCGGTCCCTGCCGCATGGTCGGCCCGGTGGTAGAAGAACTGGCCATGGAATACGCGGGCCGTGTGACATTTGCGAAATGCAATACCGATGATAATCCAAATCTATCGGGCCAGTTTGCGATATCAGCAATCCCGACCCTGCTGTTTTTCCTGCACTGGAAACTCATTGACCGTGTAACAGGTGCGTACCCGAAAGATGCCCTGAAAAAGCGGGTTGAAACGGCTTTTGGTACATCCACCAGAGGAAATTGAAAAATATCGGGGTCATCCGGATCATGGCCCCAAGTTACACGGGGTATGAACCTTGTTCATCACATTGCCCCGCACCTGGCAGGTGTGATCCCGGTCCTGCGGTCTCTCCAACACACGTCTGATCACAAAGGCAAGATATCACCATCTAAATATGATAGTAACAAAGATTGTATGGAAAATATACCCCTGATTATGGGTAGATATCACGTGAAATTGGAGGTTTTTTCATGGAAGAGAAAGGTACAGACCAGAGCCAGACAATTGTCCTCGAAGATAATGACGATTATTATATCGAGCTCTCCGAGTACCTCGAGGTCCTGTCAAACAGCCAGCGTTTGAAAATTCTGAAGATTCTTGAGAAGGGCCCGAAAGAGGTCAGAAAGATCGCTGCCGAGATTGATACCAGCTATGAAAATACAAAAAAGCACCTGGACAAACTTCTTAGTACCGGGTTAATCAAAAAAGAGGCAGGGCTTGGGCAGGCAACATCAAAAGGTGTCCATCCAGTGTGGAAATATTCGTTGATACCTGGGGCAATGGAAGCGATTGTCCGGAACCTCGGACTTTTCTCTAATATCAGGATCAATCCCGCGGACACCGAGCTCCGGAATAAACTCGATGTCGTCAGGGGGAGAGTGGCCGAAGAGCTTCTTGCCCCGACCCCGTCAGTCGTCATGCTTGGTGGTCCCGAGGACGGGAAGGTCTTCAGGCTATCGGGTACAGAGGTGCGTATCGGACGTGTTGATCCCCGGAGGCCCGGCAGTTGTAATCCGGACCAGGACGTCATCCTTTCTGCAGAATATACTGCGGTCAGCCGCGTCTCAAAACCTCATGGTAAGTTCATCGAAGAAAGCGGGCAGTGGTATATTGAGGATGCAGGGAGCACGGGAGGTACTATGGTAAATACGGTTGTCGTAACTCCCGAAAAACGCATACCTGTCCGTGACGGGGACCTGGTTGAACTGGCAAAGGGGATATATGGTGCCAAACTCCTTGTAATCATGCCGGAAAATACCTGAAGATACATTATAACCGGAATTTTACAAAACATGGATCAACTGGTTCGAAAGCGGCCCGCCCCTACCCGGGTATTGCTGTTTATCCTGATTATCGGGGTGATATTAGCAGCTTCAGTTACGGCAGCATCCGCATATACCATTACTGCATCAGCCGGGAATCATGGAACAATTTCCCCTTCAGGAGCTGTCCCGGTTGACCCGGGTAGTGATATCCTGTTTTTCATTGACCCTGTCAACGGGTATCACCCGGACCAGATGACAATTGACGGTAAAGTGTCCTCGGCACCTCCGTTTTATAAGTTCTCAAATGTCAACGCTGACCATACTATTTCTGTTACGTTTGCACCTGACCTTGGGTCGTTTAAGGTCGTATCAGACCCGAATGGAGCATCAATTTTTGTAGACGGAACAAATGTCGGGACAACACCAAAAACGGTGGATAATGTACAGGCCGGGATTCATCAATTGCGGCTGATCCTTTCGGGTTACAGTGATTATACCGGTTCGGTAACTGTTGAAAAGGACCAGCTGACAATAGTCCCAAAGGTAAGCCTGGTACTGTTGCCTCCGGTTACAACCACGGTACCTACGACAGTTCCGACTACGGTCAGGACAACAACACCGACACCAGTACCGACGACGGTACCTACCACAGTAAAGACGACAGTTACCACGGCCGTACCAACGACAACCAGTACAACGGTACCCCCTACAACTGTCACAACGACCGCTCCGGTGACATCCGTACCTACTCAGACAACCACGGTTGCGACGACAGTCCCGACTGTGACACCGACAGCAACGTCAACGTTACCATATATTTTTCCAACTCCAACTGAACGTGTTCCTTTACCGACCACCGCTTCCCTTAGCAATCTGACCCCTGAGCCGACACAGACCCTGACCATGAACGGGACATCACTCGTGGTGACACCGGTTGCCAATAGTACCCCGGGTCCCGCGGAAAACAATTCGGGTTTTGTTGAACCCGTTGTGACCACATTGCCGGTCACCAGCCCTAACGGATCTGCAAATATGACCGGGTCCGGGTTACAACCTCCAGCGGGGCTTGCATCATGGAATGTAATATTTTTCCTGTTTATTGCGGCAATACCACTTGTCCTCCTCCTTGCCCATGATTACCTCGGGCTTGGTCACCTGTCATTTCCACAGCCTCTTGCAGTCAGGGCCGGTGTCGCATTCGGGCAGGTTGTATGTGGATTCGGCCTGTTATTTGTCCTGTCAAGGATGATAGCGCTGCTTCCGGCACTTTCGAATACCCTGACCCTTCCCCTCCTGTTGATCGTGCTACTGCTGGGTGCATACCTGATATTTTCCGCACTGGCACTTGCAGCAGGTTCCCTCCTCTCCAGTCCTCTTCGCTGGACCCTGAAGGTACACGTTGTTATCGGGGTTATCGTGCTCATCGTTACCCCCATACTCATTTTCTCGCTAGGACAGGGGGAAGTAATGGCGATCCTGGTAACGATTGTTGCAGCCCCGGTATCGGCATTACTTGCCCTCTGGCAGGACCATTCACTTGCACTGCAGGTTCAGAAACGTGGCTTCCCGTACGGTTTTTTTAACGGTGAAGAGACCCGCGTACCATCAGGGTCGGATCCGTACCGGCGCTCAAATGCAACACGGCCTGATATATTCCCCCCGGAACTGGCAGACCGTTACACCAGTGTAGACTTCCTTGGAATGGGCGGCATCTCGCATGTTTTCAAAGCGATGAGACTCAAAGATGGCAAGACAGTGGCGGTAAAAATACCGATCCGGTTCGATGAGACCACCGGTAAAAGCTTTATGAAGGAGATCCTCGCATGGGAAGGCTTACGACATCCGAATATCGTAGAGATCACCGAGGTGAACATCCTCCCGATTCCATACGTTGAGATGGAGTTCTTAAAGTCGGTGCTTGCGGACATGAAGACCCCGATACCTGTAAGAGAAGCAGCGGAAATCGTTGAAGGGGTCGCGAATGGCCTTGCTTATGCACATGAACAGGGTATCATACACCGCGATATCAAGCCCCAGAATATCCTGATAGATCAAAATGGTGTCCCCAAGATCAGCGACTGGGGGATGAGCCGCCTTATTGGCTCTTCAGCAATACCGACCGTCGCAGGTTTTTCGCTTGCCTATGCTGCACCTGAACAGATCTCCCCCGGGAGATTCGGGGAGACAGATGAACGTACTGACATTTACCAGCTTGGGGTGGTATTCTACGAGCTCGTCACCGGGAAACTCCTGTTCCCCGGCGATGACCTTGCGGAGGTCAGCAACGCAATCATCTCAAGGATGC
>JALOPT010000093.1 GCA_025453715.1 Methanoregulaceae archaeon
TATTCAAAGCGATATCGAAGCTGCCTGTACCAGGTGCAGTGGAACTTGAACTTGCAAGGCGGATTATCACTGATCTTTCCGGGGACTTTTCGATTGCCGATTATCATGACACGTTCCGGGAGGCCGTCGAACAGATGCTAATGAAAAAACTTGCCGGTGAAAAGATCGTATACGAGAGCCCACACCCCGAAGAGGCGAAAGAGCTGATGCAGGCATTAAAAGAGACGCTGGCAGCATTGCAGGGAACATAAACGCAAGGTTTTCCCAATGATTTCGCGGTATTACCTCCCAATGAATTCAAAGCCTGCACCAGGGCCGTTTTCTGGCGAGGACTGGCTTTTTGAGATAAAATGGGACGGGGTGCGTGCGATTGCATATATCAATGAGAAGGTTTCAGTTTTGAGCCGGAATGGTAAAGAACTCACTGGCAGATTCCCGGAGCTTGCAGAACTTCGTGAACTGGCCCCCCATACCGTCCTTGACGGGGAGATCGTGGTAATGTCAGGTGGGAGACCTGACATACAGGAACTCCTCCCGAGAATTGTTTCCCGGAGCGGGGCTGCCCTCCCTCCAGGAACTATACCGATCACCTACATCGTTTTTGACATCCTTGAACAGGACGGTGTTCCGCTGGTCGACCTCCCCCTTACCGAACGGAGACGATTATTGTTGCAGCGGGTAAAAGGAGGACCGCACGTTGTAATTTCTGAACCCGTTGAGTACCGGGGAACTGAATATTACCGTGCAGCAGTCCAAAAAGGTCTCGAAGGAGTCATGGCCAAACGAAAGGACAGCGTATATGAACCCGGGGTCCGCAGTAGCAGCTGGCTGAAAATCAGGCAGCAAAAAACCTGCGACTGCGTGATTGCCGGTTATACAGGGGGTAAAGGCAGTCGTGTTTCATCTTTCGGTTCTCTGATCCTGGGCCTTTATCAAAAGTTACCTCGGCATAACGGCAATGAAATCAATACTGGTAGTTCCACTACCAGTCCCGACAACAATCCGGGTGACCTTATCTACATTGGGAAAGTAGGGACCGGGTTTAAAGACAGGGATTTGGTAGTTTTCAGGGAATTGTTTAAAAAGTACGAAACCGGTAACCAGCTGCTGACCGTTACGGACCTGGCTGGTGGAGTTACCTGGTTATCACCCGCCCTTGTATGCGAAGTTTCGTACCAGTCGGTTACAAGGGAAAGAAAATTGCGCATTCCAGGATTTATCCGTCTCCGTTCTGATAAAACCCCGTCTGAATGTACAATAGATCAGCTGGATACCGCAGTTCCAGAGGCGGATTGGCAAATGCTTGGAAAAGAGACAATCATAATGCCACCCCTTCCATCTCCTCTGCCATCGAAAACAGGGATGCCTGAACGAGAACCATTGAAAAAATACCATGAAATCAGGCATTTTTCGGTAACATCCGAACCAAAAGGTGATGAAGTGACAGGAAGCGATGAGAATTACTTTGTTGTCCACGAACACCACGCAAGGAACCTTCATTTCGATCTGCGACTCGAGCGTGATGGCGTGCTGAAGAGTTGGGCAGTTCCAAAAGGCGTACCTCTTGTTCCCGGTGAAAAACACCTGGCCGTTGCAGTGGAAGACCACCCGCTGGATTACGGTCATTTCGAAGGGACTATCCCGGACGGCGAATACGGTGCAGGAACGGTCTCGATATGGGATAACGGGCACTATGAAACAAAACACTGGGATAATGACAAGATAGAGATCACCTTCCATGGAAAGAGACTGGAGGGGCCATATGCCATGGTAAGGTTTATTCGGGCAGGGAAAAACGACTGGCTTCTTTTCAGGGTGGGCAGTTGAAAAACTATACCTGATTAATCTGAATTGGTCTCTGTTACTATTCTCATTGAATAAAAAAAGTACAGGTCTGCTGAGAAGATAGAGGGTTTTCACCCGGAACAGGTCTCAATCCCATATCATCACATAATGTGGGGAATGATCTGCGGATTCCTCCTGACACCTGAAACTTCCGGGTTTTGTAGATAGAGGGTAATCTTACTTACCCATTGCAAGATCGAGAGCAGTCCTCGCACAGGCTTCGGTTTCATGTTGCTGGCCCAGTTTCAGGTGACTGATGCTCTTGTTATACCAGACTTCGGAATTGCCCGGGTCTATCCGGATTGCCTGATCATAGCAGGTGATTGCCTGGGTATATTGGTCCATATCATCCAGGCATTTGCCCTTGTTCTCCCATGCTGTAACAAGGTCCGGATAGATGCGAAGCGCCTTATCGAAGAACATGAGGGAGGTTAAGTAGTCTCCCTGGTGCATATGCTCAGCCCCTTTGCGGCACCAGAATTCGGCATCCTTCCGGACAGTCATCAGGTGTGGATCATTGGAATACATTTTTTTTGGCTCCCGTTTTATTCTCCTTATCTCCCCATTGCAATGTCTATTGCCCTCCCTGTGCAGTGTAACGCCTCACCAGGGTTTCCAAGTTTTTGCAGTGTCATACCCTTGTTGTACCAGCTTTCCGCGTCATATGGGTCAATTTCAATTGCCTTGTTATAACACGCTACTGCCTCGCCTGATTTCCCAAGCCGGTCAAGGCAGTCACCCTTGTTGTGATAGGCCATGGCGCATGCGGGGGAAGTTTCAATGACCTTGTCATACAGCTCGATAGCCAGGTCGAAATTCCCGCTGTTCAGATGTTCATTTGCCTGTGCATACCAGGGACCGGCCTCGACCGGGATCCCTGCCTGAATAGCCTGCATAGTTAGTCCGTTTATCATTTCTTTCTCCTCCCGGCCCTTTTTTCCGGGCACAATCATGAATAACCGGAGTGTAATTATGAATTTTTGCCACTCACCTTTGCACGGCAGAGGGGGTCAGGATGCTTTTTTCCCTGTTTCTTACAGATGCACCGGCATCCATAAACCTGTTAATTTTTAAAAAATCATCGGAGCCGGTTCAGAGCACGTTCAGCGTGACTGCCTGCTCTCTCGTCTGGCCAGCCCCGGTAGCAGTAAGGACCCCGTTTATTGTTATGCCTGACGGAATGTTTGTCGGGATAGTAAACTGGTACACCGAAGTCTTCGGGAACGGGGGCTGTTCGTCGCCGAGTTCGTATGTCTGTGAAAAAAAGAGGGCACTTGCTGTTAACGTAAAATGTACCGGTTCCGTCTGACCCTCCCCGCCACCTATACGGAGCGTGTACGAAATCGTCTCACCAGGTTTTCCACTGGCCGATGCCGGGCTTACTGAGAGCGTGAACGGCTGTGGGGCAACAACACCGGACGAATCGCCATAGGTAGGTGTGACCGGGATACCCGTTACAGCCGGCTGGTCGGAAATAGCGGGGAAAGAAGTCGGATTTTGCGTAAATACTGGTGTAAGGGGAGCAGTAGTCGGCGGGACCGGAGGGGAAGTCAATGACAGGGTAGCTGCAGTTGTGCTTTTAGTTGTCGCAAAGTCCCGGGGTCCGGTTGTTACCGGGTTTGCCAGTGTCATTGATTCCGGGGTATTGGATTTCTCCATTCCGGGGTTAGAGAGAAAGATTATACCTGCGTATACAAAAAGCCCAACAAGGAGAATGCCCGCGAATAACAGCACGATAAGAATTATTTTATTATCTGGATTGACCGGTGGTTCCATACAATCATTTCCCGATGATGTTCAGGTACTAAGAAGCTGGAACAATAAAAAAAGCAGTCGCCGGATATCATAATACAACCAAGTCAACCTTTGCCTGACTCAATATCCGCTACCTATGGATGAAACCTGACACTATCAGATTCAATAGTGACAAACCCATCCCGGGCAAGTGCCAGGAGGATTTGCCTTGTCCGTTCGGGACTTTCACCGATAGTGGCAATTAATTCATTTTCTTTCATGGTTCCATCCCTTAACAGCAGCCCGAGGACCTGGCCTCGTATCTGCCTGTCGGACCCTTCAAATGCCGTCTGCCGGTTATACTTGGTGCTCCGGCGATTCGGGTTTGGTGAACGCCGTCCCAGTACTGAACCATAGTCCATCAGGGCATAGTACCACTCGCGGGGTTGCCTGACGTCAAGTGTCTTTGCAACAATGGGCATGATTTCGCTGTCAGAAACAGGTACCTGTTCACCAAAGAAGCAATGAATATACACTCTCCTGATATTAGTTTCAATAAAAACCGTTGGCCGGTTAAACGCAAACGCCACGATTGAACCGGCAGTTGCCTTTCCAATTCCGGGAAACCCGCATAGTACAACCTCATTATCCGGGATTACCCCGGAAAACCTGGAGACTACGAGCCCTGCAATCTCGCGAAGGGCAATTGCCCGCCGGTTATATCCCATCCCTTTCCAGACACCAAGGACATCAGCCAGTGAGGCATCCGCAAGCGACCAGACATCAGGAAATGCTGAAATAAACTGCGGGTATTTTACCATTACCCGCGGTACCTGTGTCTGCTGGAGCATGATCTCAGATACAAGGATGTAATATGGGTTGGTCGTCTTTCGCCACAGGAGGTCATGCCGCCCGTTTCTGCGGTAAAAATCCAGTAATTTTTCCCGGAAGCTACAAATAGCACGTTCATCAGGCAGGTCTTTTCTCTTTTGATCACCTGGCATATCTGCTCCTTTATTACATTCCACAGGCAGGAAGCAACTTGCCCGTGGCCCACCTGGATAACATACGGTATACTGTGGCAATCAAAGCGGTAGATCAGGCCTGTGAATTGCTGCCGGGTTGCCAGTTGTCGAGTGTCTTCAGGCTGCTAAAGTCCTCGTGCCCGTTCCGCACGGAAAATATACGCTCGATATAGCAATGGTCCACCAGGCCGGAGTTTGAACCGGGAAGGCGGAACCATGTCCCTTCCGAATTCACAATACCGCATATCTCGTATCTCCCATCCCCGGTGTCCCTAATAACCATGATGCCAATATCAGGGTCATATACGGGGGATTCCTTTTGTAACTGCAGGATATCCCCCGGGGAATATATTCCAGGGATCCCGTCATCTGCGAATGCCTGCCCGGGTAATGGGTAATTGAACAGCGGGGGCAGGTCATTTTCGTTGTTTCCAGGCGCCCCGTCCGGGAACGGGTCGCTATGTACCATCGCGGAACCCATGCAGCCGGCGGAATAAACACTTATAAAAACCAGGACAACCAGAACAGGAACTCCAACAATTTTTTTATTCAGGTCTGCCACCTCTGCTTTCAAGGGTATTGTAGCGGTAGTAATATGACAGGGAATTAATTGAAAATATCGGTCCGGCCAGAAACTGCCATATCAGGAATTTAAAATTAAAGCGCTAACAAAGAGATCCCGGATCACAGCGGTGATTATTACCTATGTCCTCCTGAAAAGGGCATCAAGCCGTTCCCGCGTGAATGAGATCATCACGGGCCTCCCGTGCGGGCATGTCCAGGGTTCAAGCGCCCGGGAAAGCTGGTCAAGAAGTCTCTGGCACTGGCCCGGGGTAAGTATCGTGCCCGCTTTTACCGCTCCATGGCATGCGATGGTCCTTGCAAGCTGTTCACTGGAGTCTGTACCGGGTTTCCTTTGGGAGGACAAGAGATCTCCGATAATATCCCGTATCATCTCCCCGTCACCGGGTTTTCCAAGGATTACCGGTACCATGCGGACCGCGTACGTGTCCTTCCCAAACTCCTCAACTGAAAATCCCTTTTCCAGAAGGAGGGGCAGGTATTCCCGCAGGGTGCCGGACTCTGTCGGGGAAAGGGTAAGTATCGTGGGGACGAGTAATTCCTGTGCTTCCTGGCCCAGGTCCCGTAATGCAGATACCTGCTCGTACAGTACCCGTTCATGTGCCGCGTGCTGGTCTACCAGCAGGAGGTCGCCCGGGGGTCCCTGTGCAAGGATATACGCCCCGTTATACTGGCCGAGATAGAGAAATTCAGAAGTTATCTCCCCGCTCCCTGAACTCCCGGGAGGTAGTTCTGATTGCCTCAGCCTGCGGTCTGAAAGGAGGATAGCCCCATGCACGGGCTCTGCGACACGGGATACGGATCCTGGCCGGTGATCGTAGCCCCGTGATACGGTACCGGGCGGATCCGTCTTTCGTGCGGGTTGAAACCTGCCGGGTATCCCTGGCACAAGGTCTGACCCTTTCAATGCCCTTGACACAGCACCGGTCACCATTGCGCAGATATCCCGTTCCCGGGAGATATGCACGATTCGTTTTGCAGGGTGGACATTGATATCGATGTACGACGGATCGATTCCAAGGTCCAGGAACGCCACGGGATAACGGTTTCCAGGGAGCAGCGTACCGTATCCTGCCCTGACCGCATCTACAATGGCCCGTGCATATACCTGCCGGCGGTTAATGCTCAGGTAGACCTGGTATACGTTCTGTCGCGAGAGCGAAGGTTTTGATATGTACCCGCTCAGGCTGAGCGGCCCCTCGTTGGCAGAAACCGGGATAAGTTCTTCTGCCTGGCTGCTCCCGTAGATGGCAACGATCGTATCAAACAGGTCGCCGCTCCCTTCAGTCGAAAGCCGTTCATTCCCGTTGCTGGAAAATAAAAAGGAA
>JALOPT010000094.1 GCA_025453715.1 Methanoregulaceae archaeon
GAAAAAAATGTATCATCATATATCGACTTTGATCCTCTTGCCGGATCATATGTGGTTTTCGGGGTAAAAACGGCGAGTAACCCCAATTACTTGGTAAAAGCCATCTACGAGATGTACGAGACCGACCTCGATAAGAAACTCGCCGTCATGGCGGTAAAGGACCTGTTTCATTCGGTCGGTCTTGGGTCGGTGGGGCTGAATAAATTTTTAAAATCCCTGGGTATGAACTTAAAACCTGCAGAATTCCTGATGCTTGTCTTTAAACTCCAGCACCAGCAGGGGTGGGGGGCCCCGTTCGAACTTGTTGAATCGGGGGATTCAAGGGTTATACTCCGTACGGCACATACGTTCGAGTCCCAGGTAATGAAAGACTGGAAAATGCCTGTCTGTGGGATCCACAGGGGCTGGATAGAAGGGGTTCTTATGGCTGTTACCGGTAAGAACTGGTTCTGTCTCGAGACAAAATGCCACGCGAATGGTGATGACTGCTGTGAATTTGTCGCTGACCAGCGTGAATCGAGCTGGAAGTGGAAAGCAGAAGCGATCACGAAGGGTAATTCCTCTATCACAGAATATATCGAACATAAACCCCTCAAAGGCACGATGAAACTCATCGATGACCCAGTTGTTATAATGCCCAGGTTCCTGTTCACTTCCATGATGCACTCCCTGACAAAGACGATGGGGGAGTTGCCGGCAGGAGGTATCAACTATCGTGCCTATATGGAAATCGGTAAAGAAAATGTCGGGCATTACAAAACGATGGGTATTACGAATCCCAACACGCTTTCTGATATGGCATTGACATTCTACTCACAGATGGGCTGGTTCCGGATTGTGAAGATGGAATGGGACGAGGCCTCCAAGACAAAAACGATTACGCTCGATTATACCGCAGAATCCGAAGCTTTTGGTAAAACAGGTAAAAATGTCTGTTTCTGTACGGCAGGTCTTCTGGCAGGCATTGTTGAAGGTTCATTCGGGATAAAAGTCCAGGGTCGCGAAATCAAGTGCCGGTCCAAGGGGGATGAACACTGCGTATTTACCATCACTAACAGGGCTGCATAGACCAAGGGGTCATTGCAATTTCACGAAGAATTATACTTTTTTCGGTGGCTTTTTCCAGGGGTACAAAGAGAATAACCTCTAAATCAACCCTTTTGTAAAAAAATTCGTTTGAGATCCATGGCTTTCCAGGATTACCTTTTTCTTGGCCCTTTTTTTATTCCTCTACTAACGATCTTCATCCCGCAAACGGCAAATAATGTTCATATACCAATAATGAGCGTGAGGAACTGGCCACCTCTCACCGGAACCAACAGATAGTTGAGTGTAGGGAAATAACCATCCGGAAAAAACCGGGGAAATCCGGCCCGGAAAATGGCCGGATTGATGCTTCAGAAGAAGCAGAAGCCACGTATGGCCTATGCCTGGCACGATTTCATAGAAGTTGATACCGATTCGCAACAGAATAGTAATTGCCCTTCAGGGTATAGAGGGAGCCGGGAGGTTTAGCTACCTCCCAATTTTACGGGATCATCGTGATCCTACAACAGGATATTAAACCAATTCCACTGATTATGTTAAACACATAATCAGGAGATCAGCAGTGGCTATCCAGCTTTCCTATTACTCAGCACTTTTATTTCTTTCAGCAATAATCACTGCATCCCTTGCTATCTATGGGTGGCGTAACCGTAGAATCCCCATTGCACAACCGTTTACCGTCCTCATGGCAGCCGCAACGCTCTGGACACTCGGTGAAGCAATACAGGGGTTGAATGTAAGTCTCACGACCAGCATTCTGGTAAATACCTTTGAATATGCAGGGATTGTTCTCGTCCCCGTAGCCTGGTTTATTCTTGCACTTTATTATACTGGCCGCAAACGATATGTAACCCAGACCGTAATCACGCTCCTTTGTATAATCCCTGCGTTTACGGTAGTCCTCGTCGCTACAAACCCACTTCATTATCTTTATTATTCGGGGTTTACCCCGCAGGTCGTAGATGGCATTACGATCTGGCTTTATAATCATGGACCGTTGTTCTCAATCTCCCTTGTATATACCTATATTTTGTCAATCATTGCTTTTTTTCTAGTCCTCAACCAGTTCTTTGTCCAGCTCGACCGGTATTGGAAACAAACGTTTATTCTTTTAGTTGCCTCCCTAATCCCCTTTATTTTCAATATCATCTATATCGCTCAGCCAGTAGGACTCCCGCAGTACGATATCACGCCAATTTCATTCACTATTATGGGCCTGCTGATCGCTTTTGGTATCATAAGGTATCGCCTGTTTTCGGAACTGCCGGTTGCCTATTCTGCCTTATTCCATAACATGACTGACGGAGTATTTGTCACAGATACGAAAGGAGAGGTCATCGATCTCAATTCTGCAGCCCTGACCGCCGTTGGAAAACCTGCGAGTTGGATTGTTGGAAAGCCCTTATCATCGATCCTGCCCAATTTCGACATTGAGTGGGACTGCAGGGATAATAGTAACGAGGTCCGGCATGAAATCGAGATTTCCATCGACGGGCTGAAAAAATATTACGAGATAATTAAAATCCCTCTCGTTTCTGATAACAGTGATATTGGATGTCTCGTAACCCTCCGGGATATCACCGGCCGTCGAAATGCCCAGGATGCACTCAGGACGGCGAACATGAAATTAAATCTTCTTTCCGATATCACACGCCACGACATCAATAACCAGCTCACGGTTCTTGTTGGATATCTTCAACTGGTAAAAGAGAATTGTTCTGACCCGGGAATTCTCGCTTATATCGAGAGGGAAGAACGTGCTGCAGCAACAATCAGGCAGCAGATCCAGTTCACCGGCGAATACCAGGATATCGGCTTGGAGGCACCAACGTGGCAGGATATCGGGAAATCATTCCAGGAAGCAGTTCATCACCACAATACAGGGGATATAACAATTGAAGATGAAACTGGATCTCTCGAAGTCTATGCGGATCCCCTTTTTGAAAAAGTGTTTTACAACCTTGTTGACAACTCACTTCGTTATGGTGGAGCACAAATGAACACGATCCGGGTTTCTGTGAATGAAAGACCTGATGGCCTTGTTATCACGTATGAAGATAACGGGGCTGGTATCCCGGATAATGAAAAAATTCGCATTTTCAAACGCGGTTTCGGTAAAACAGGTGGACAGGGACTTTTCCTTGTGCGGGAAATCCTTTCGATCACCGGCATCACCATAGCCGAAACAGGGGTACCGGGTGAAGGGGCCAGGTTCGAAATAGTTGTCCCGAAAGGGATGTACAGGGTAAATCAACAGACCGTATGATCAGATGCCATTTTCACATTTCGTTCGCCCCTGCGACCGAACCACCCCCACTCCCCGCCCTACCAAGCCTAAAGGGCGGGGCCACACCTCCGGTGCCTCCTGTCCGCGACCGTTCGGCTACGCGAAAGGATTTCGCCGGCGAAATCATGGCGCGGGGGGCAGGAGGGCCCTCATTCATCTGTTACTACGATTTCGGCTAATGTACTCTCAAAACCCCCATTTGATCCTTCTGGTCTGCTAACTTGATCAAGCCGGACCTGCCTGGATACAATTCTCCGGGTCGGCCCATCCCGTTTTTGCTGCTTCCTTACCAGGCTATTCCTGATTACCGTTGTCCAGTCGGCATAGATGTGTACCCTGGCTGATGCCCGGATAAGAGATCACATGAATCTATCGAGATTTCTGGAATACACAACCACCGTGCCCTAGTTGCGGGCGAAGGTGTTCAATCGGCTAATGACGCACGGGATCAGCCTTGTATCATCTGCATAGAGCGAAGGATCGTGCTCGATAATAAGGTAGGTTGCATCACATTCGTTGATGATCGTGGCAATCTGGACGGATGTGAATCCTCTTCGTACAGAAAACTCAAACGTTGTCCGATGAAGGTTCGGGAGCATTCCCGAATAATTGCTGCAGGCGTAAAGAAACGGGTAACGCCGCATCACACCGCTGCAGCTGTTAAGCACCTCTTCAAGGATATTGGAGGGTCCGATGATTACGGTTATTGTCCTTTCCGTAATGGAGATACGGCCTGGCCATTCAAGGTCCATGATAGGTGCTATGAGTTACCGGTACAGGGTGATAAGTGCAGGGGACATGCGGGAGCGAATATGATATCCGGTTTATCTATCCGGTTACCATTGATACCAAGAAGCACCTCGGAGACGAGGCCCGATGGCCTCTCGGCAGTGGTGCGACTGACAATGGGATTGGGTATGATTGGTCCCTCCCACTCGGTGTGGTGGGGAAAGCTCAGGGTGGAGGCGTGTCCGGGAGATTAAAAATAAAATGTTGTGCGGCAGGGTACAGATTGAAGGTCTTAATTCTTCTATCTGTTTTGCGTGATTGCACAATTTTTGTTGGAAAAAAGAAAAATATTCGATTTAATCGTCCCGACCTATTGCCGGGCTGAGGCATTTCTCCTGATAATTCACTTTTTCCGGGTTTTGCTTCAAGACTTACGTACCGTTATTAAAAGAAGGGAATTAACGGACTGATTGTGATTTTTTTACATCCCGGAGCGTCGTATGAACTTCTTCGCGGGGATCAATCAGACTTTTTCCGTTTTGTCACCGGTTGGCATTCGGGACACCAGTACCTTGTCAATCTTCATCCCGTCCATATCAACAACCTCGAATGAAAACCCGTTCCATTCAAAACGGTCGCCGGTTTTTGGAATCCGCTGCAGCTGAAGCATGACAAATCCTGCAAGTGTGTGAAACCTGTCTGCCTGTTCATCCGGCCGTATTTCGACCCCGATAGTTTCCCTGAAATCATCAACTGTTACTGACCCGTCCATGAGCCACGATCCATCCGCACGTAGAATAATTTCCGCCTCAACGGGTTCATCAGCGGTAGGGAGGTGACCAACTATCGCCTCGAGTATATCGTGAAGGGTGATAAGTCCCTGGATATTGCCAAGTTCATCCACAACCATGGCAATATGCAACCCTTCCTTCCTGAAATAATCCAGCAGTTTAAGCAGGGGGACGCTTTCCGGAACAAATAATGGTGTAGTTATAACAGATTCGATATCCATCGGCTTTTCTTCTACAACCTGGACCCACAGGTCCCTGATTGCGACGATTCCAAGGAAATTATCAAGTTCATCACGGTAGACCGGAAAGTACGATCGCCTGCTCTCAACCATTTTTATCCATGTTTTTTCAGGAGTATCATTGATATCAAGTGCGACGATGTCCGGACGAAGCACCATGAACCTGCCTGCCTTCTGGTCTGCAAGGTTAAAAATTCCTTCAACCATGTCAGCTTCTGCCTCCTCGAATATCCCGGCCTCGGCCCCCTGTTCAATGAGGATTTTAATTTCCTCCTCGGTAATTGGTGGTTGTGTGCCTTTTTTCAGGCGGAAACCCCGTAATACTGCCTCGGTTGAATAGCTCAGGAATATAACTACCGGGTACATGGCCCAGGATAGCAGGCGTACCGGCCTTGCCACTCTTGAGGCGATCCTTTCCGCATCATTCATCCCAATCCATTTCGGTATGATTTCACCAAAAAGCAGGGTGAAATAGGTTACAACAATAACGACCGTTGTTAAGGCCAACGCTTCGCTATACGGGGCAAGGGGTGGAAATCCCTGGAATATCAAGGCTAGTGATTCGGCTATGGCTGCCCCGCCGAAAGCCCCGATAACAATACTGATAAGCGTAATGCCGACCTGGATTGTGGAAAGAAAATTTGTAGGCTCTTCTGCAAGTGAAAGGGCATCGGCTGCCTGTTTGTCACCCTGTTCGGCCTTGTGCTGAAGGCGGGATTTCTTCGCAGCAACAATAGCAAATTCTGCCATCACCAGGAGGCCATTGAGAAGAATCAGGATTGCAATGAGGACAAGTTCGTATGTTATGGACATTTATTGGTACCTGCTAATATGTCAGAATCTCAATTATAGATTTCCTGCAGATAATTACTCCCACGAATGATTAAAATCTGTAAAATATGCCGGATGATGGATCCTCTGTGCCTGATAGAACGCATTCAATCTGAAAAAAAATGTTCATCATCAGTCCCCTGAAAAAATAATGAACAAAACGATTGGGACCAGGTAGAGTTCTGAAATTGGAATACTCCCGAAGGAACCGTCCCAGCCGTCTATGAACAACCCGGCGATCCCTGTTATTGGAAAAAGAAGAATCCTCAGCGATATATTTCTGATTTTTTCGCTGCTGGTTTCCGGAATAATGAGTTTCGGATCGAGCGACACGTGCCTCCACAGGATATACAACAAAAGCCCGCAACAGATGATATTCACATGGAATAATACCCCGTACGGCATTGGCATGTCTGAAAATGTCCAAAGGAGCGAAGATAACGGGATAAAAATAATTGTAAGGATGAAACTGAATGAAATATAGACGAAAAAACGATCCAGGGCCCTGATATTACGCATCATCTCGAAAAACAGGATATAGAATACTGCGAGAATGCCGAATGTAA
>JALOPT010000095.1 GCA_025453715.1 Methanoregulaceae archaeon
TGGTTTCCCGATGATGATCTCACCTGTATCATCCTCACCGAGATAACTGCCTGCAACCATTTTCGTGTACACCGGGGATACCTCCTTCTCATCCGTAGGAGTAATGGCACGTACGGAAACGCCGATTACCCGCTGCCGGTACTTAAAGGTCGCCCCCTTTGAGTACTGGGGGGAGGCGCGTTGCACGCCAGGCATGCCATTGATCAGGTCAAGCGTTGCATCAAGATCTGTGATGTACTGGTCACCAGCCTTTGGGCTGACAAGGCCATTTGAGACTTCGTAATCCACGAGCTGCTTAGTGATGCCCTGGCCAATCCCGGCAAACATGGAGGGGAGAAATATCATGTTGGTAAAGCACATCCCGATGATCAGCACCGTCAGGATCGTGCTTGAGCGGCTCCCCCGCTGGAGTGACCGCAGCGCGAGGAGGAACGCGACTTTCAGTTCTTTTTTACCCATGGAAGGGCCCCATTGCCGTTTTTCCGTGGCAGGTACCAGTAGCGGTAGGCAAGGAATCCGGCTGCAAGAAGGATCAGAACCACAATAATGACTGCGCCCGAGTAATCTGCCGGTGTAACCCGTAAAGATAATGGTTTTGATATGGAATGCGTCCCGAGGTCATCAGTATAGGTGATGTATATAGTATAATCGTAGGTCCCACCCTTCATCCCGTCCAGCATAAATACTGCTGGTGCATCATTTCCAGGCTTGATCTTACCGATGAATGCCTGCCGGCTGCCGGTAACCGGGAGGTCAATAGTTGCAGAGACCTGTTTGGCCTCACCGGTACCGGTATTTTCAATCCTGATGGTTAGATCGAAGGGCTGATCAGCCGTGATCCGCCGGGGATCAGTATCAACAGAAACAAAACCAAGCTCGGCCCTCCCCTTCATCATAACATCAATTGAAGCTGTTTCTACGTGGCTGGTCCCGTCGATCCAGTTGTACTGGAGAATGACTGGGACACGGATAAGACCGGGAGGCGTGTCCCGATCGGACAATAGGACGAAATTAACCATTCCTGATTCGTTGGCATTTATCGCACCTATATGGTAGACATCTGTTTTCTTCGGTGCAATCAGGTTACTTTCATTTATAATCCTGAGGGTCACATCATCGCTGCTCGTCTCTCCGCTGTTCCTGACAACCAGCGTTACCGGGATTTCCTCACCGGGAGTCACGGTATCAGGGAGCGTACTTTCGACAATCATGATTGCCTTTTTCTGGATCCCCACCGGAGTATTGACGTTGACCGGGATTGGGTACCGTGTGCTCCTGCCGCCGGTTGTATCGACCCATACTTCAGGGTAATACATCCCGGTTTCCATTGGTGCCCGTATGGTGAAGGTAAGCGGAATCGACTGGCCGGGTCCGATTTCTCCAACATGCTCGAAATCTTTACTGATCACCCGGATCCCCTTTCCCTCCAGCTGGACATTTTCAATATTGACGTTGATATCCGTGACCCGGGTGGTAGTGAAATCGTTGGCGACCACCCCGGCATTCTCCTTCAGGGAGGCACTTGATGCGGTATTTTTCACGATAATGGTAATAGTCCCGAGGCTGTCGGGCATCATTATTGAAGGGTGCACCTGGTATTCACTAATCTGTACAGTTGGATCACCGGCAGCCAAAGCCGGAACTATCATGGCAATAGTGATTGCGAGGGCAATTGCAATTATATTGATTAGTTTCATCTTGTTCAGTCCACCAGTGTCAGGAAATTTTTCAGATCTCAGATTTCCATTTTTCTATGAAATTGGTTATTTATATATTCGCTTGAATTTATAGTATATTTCTTTATCATTATCCGTCATTATTTTCTATTATCCGGATTTCACAAATTACGTGATCCTTTAAAATTATTAGCTGAGGGGAATTTTTTTTATAACCAGCCGGCTTGATTGGGATTTAATAATTCTCCTGCTTTACCGGTTTACCTGTCCGCCATGGAAATAAAAGACCTTGGGATCATCGGTATTCCCTGTTTCTGGATAGCAAATAATACACTGAGCCGGCCTTCGCTGTAGTTCATCACAATTTTCTCCGGGTGGAGCCTGCTCAGGTAATAGGGAGGTAAAATACGGTCTAACTCTCCAAATCCCACGGAAAAAAAGGACTCGATATCTTTTTCTTCAGGATTTGTCATGATCACTTCGATTAACAGGGAGCGTTTCTGTTTATCAATGACATCCAGGTCAAAAATAAGCAATGAATCTGGCAGGTTTTCCCCAGGGGTCGTGAATAGAGGGGTAATATTTTCTTTCAGATGGTGAACTTTTTCAAATCCCAGCCGCCGGGAAATGGTGTGAGCAATATATCCAAAAGGGAGCCTACCTATGCCTATTATCGTGATGGGCAGTTCTTCAGTTAACATTCCGGTACTGCTCCGGTACGATACCCTGGTCCCGAGAATGTTACCAATTTCACGAAGGTTCCCGGATCTTTCCGGTGTCGTGGAGATCATATTACTCGAGATCCAGAACTTTCCCGGGGGCCTGTTTACAACTGCAGCCCTTTTATCTTCAGAAGTCCCGCTTTTCGGGATAAAATCCGGATCAAATAGTTCAACATCGACATCAAGGGCATATTCCCCATCTTCCAGCCCGATAATGACACCTGACACGACTCTTCCTATCGGAGGTACCCGGGGATCGTGAACAGAATAAACAGAAATTATCATCTGGTCTATCGTATCAAGATGCCGTTTCAGGTCCTCAAGAGTTACATCCCGGGCGTCTGAAATAGTATGGGTAGTGGCTATCCGGACAGATCGGCGGGTCATTGCTGATAGGTAATTTTCGGTTTAACTGGATAATATAACCTTTTAACAGAATTTCAGGTAGCTATCAGTTTTTTTTCGCAGAGAGCAGGCTGGCATAATTTTTAAAGCATGTATGCGCCCTGAAATCTCCTTTGAACATCGTTTAATCCACCATCCTGGCTTCACGGTAGATACCTGTAACGAAAGAAGAGAATAAGAGCCGCGATCACCTAGTAGTAATCATGAAGTATACAGCGCGGCATGTGCGGAAATTTATCGAAGAGGGGAAGATCGATTACACGCTATGGAAGATGCATTTCCCTTCGCTTCTCGAGTCCAGAGTACCTACCTGCGAGGAATGTGATGATTTCAAAGGTAATCTCTGCACGGGTGGAAAGGACCCGGTTGAATGTTTCCTCGCCATAGGACCCTGTACAGATCAACCATCCGGTGATGAGCCAAGGAAACAACCTGGAAAGGAGAAATCAAAAAAATACCAGTGGAATAGCAAAGGAAAAGAAAAAATAATCCCTTCGGGTGCGAATAAAGCATACGACCAGTCAAAACTATAAAACCTTATTTTAATACAGGATATTGATCGAATCAAGGCCCTGCGGGACTGTCCTTCTGATGCTGAACGATGCACCACCCGGGGGTTTGACCTCGAGGGTGAACGGTGTCCCCGCAGGAATTACGTCAGTTGGTCTCGCGTAGATTGTCCATATCTCATTACTTGTCAGGACCCCGTTGTTATTTTTAGTCCCGGAGAAATTCCATTCACCAGGATTTGCCTGCCCGGATGTGTACTTCAGTGACTCAAGCAGTCCTTCAGTGCTGATGATCATCTGGCCGCCCCTTAGATCAAAAGGGGTCCTGCCTGAAGAAATAGTTACACCGAACTGAACCGTGTCGATACCACGGGAGGTATCGGATGCCATCCCGTAGATATCGCCAACAACAAGAACTTTTGATGCGGCCCCCTGCACTTCTGCATTGACCACCTTCTGGCTGACCTGGGTTGTGAAAAACCCGGTCCCGAGCATAATATAGGTGAATACAGAGGCGACAACAATAAACGCGATAAATATAATAGCGGCCTCTATTCCGGTAAATGCATCTTCATGCAGGGCGGGATTTTTCATGGGAAATCATACTCCGGTATCTCCGGAATATTTTGCTAATAGTTACCTGTAATTCTTTAAGTAACTGATTCACATATCCACCTGATACCGATGTCGTAGCTTATATTACACCTATAAATATATCCGGCCAGATTGTTGTAACTGGTGAAAGATATACATGGAATTTAAGGATATTGTGTTGCAACGCTACGCAGTCAAGAAATTCAACGGTAAAGCGGTCCCTGAAGAAAAGATCAATGAGTTGATTGAACTGGTAAGGTTTGCCCCCTCCGCCCTGAACCTGCAGCCCTGGAGGATCAAGGTTGTAACTGACCAGAAACTAAAAGATCTACTCAGGCCCGCTGCATTTGACCAGGAACAGGTCACAACCTGTTCACATCTGCTCGTTTTTTGTGCCGATCCCGATTACGACAGCCTGATAAACAAGCTCTCGGCCCTCTTGAAGGAAAACCATATACCCGATGAGGTACAGGCAATTATCACCGGGATGGCAGCCCGGTTTGCCGGCACCATGTCTCCCGGACAGCGTCTCGCGTGGTCACAGGCCCAGACCTATCTTGCCCTGGGAAACGCATTGAACGGTGCGAAGTCTCTCGGTTTTGATTCGTGCCCGATGGGAGGATTTAACCCGGACGAATTCACCAGGATCCTGAAGATCCCAAAGCCTCTCGTCCCGGTGATGCTCTGCCCGGTCGGGTACGCAGCTGATAAGCCGATGCCGAAACTCCGGTTCCGGAAAGAGGATATCCTGTTCTGAAAGGTCAGTTAAAGGATTTTTTTTATAAATCTCCTGATTTTTAAAATATGGCATGGAAAACAGAGCCAATATCCCGGGAACAATACCTGATGTTATGGAAAATCTATGCACGAACCCGTATTTCCCGGCACACAACGCCGGACACGCCTGACTGCAAGGGTCCAGCCCCTGAAGAATCCATGCTTTTCGAGTGCAAGTATCGCATAATGTGAGCAGGACGGGTGAAACCGGCAGTAAATTCGGCCTTTCCGGTTATACGCCCTTCCCATCTTCCCGTGCCAGATGTAACGGATTAGGATGATGGATACGAGGACAAAAGGGTTCCTCTGAATCACTACAAATAATACCGATTGCGGGTTATAAAACCTGATGGTCCAGGAATACAAAAGAACATGCTATAGCTGCGAAACGGTCTGGCATTCTCTCAAATCACGTGAAGATGCGATAAAAGCAGGTGCGTCTGCAGAAACGGGCCAATCCGGACAACAGGGATCAGCCCGGTCATGTTCATATTGCGGAATGTGTGGCGGGACGGTGATCACCATGGGAAACAGGGGCGCAAATGGCAGTAAGGCTGAACTGGACCGCTTACGTACCTGTCCCAGTTGCGGCTCACATAATTATTTTGAGGAAGTGCTGGAGCAGGAAGTACTGGAATAGCCAGAGACATGGTAGTACCAGCAGTCCATTAACGCCCGCCTGTTAAAACAGGCACTGGAGATATTCCAAGCGATACCGGGGGCCGGCCGGGTAAACCGGTAAACGCAGTCTTCCCGTAGTGGTGAGAATTCAAACTCTTCTTTTCCTGGTACATCACCTGACCATTTGATTTATCGCACTCCAGCATACCTTTGGGTTTCCATCACTTTCACCCCCCACCCTGCGAGACCTGATATAGCTGGCACACTCAGTCCTCAACCTCAGGAGTGATCGAAAATGAGCATGACTACGGGGATGAAAAATGTCAGCGAACGGTGGAGGAAGGCATCAAGGGCTCTGAAAATCGACGACCAGAAATATGGGATACGTCTTGCTGAAGCACTTGAACGGCACAAGGGCCCCGAATATGCGATGTTTGATGACCCCCTAGAAGCATCAGTATTTTTCCTTCTTATTGAGATGCTGAAGGAGAAAGAAAAAGGGCAGGTAGCCATGATACCCGGAAAGACCCAGCAGGCAGGGTTGATAAAAAAGGAGTGATTCTTCGCTTTTCCACCTGATGGTTAGGAGGAACCTGATTTGCGGTCGGCTTTTATAGCCCGATCGTAGACAGAGCTGACTTGTTACTCCGTCATCCAATCATAAAAAGAATATAAAACCAGGATAAAATTATTCGTCAATTGTTTCGAGAAGAAAAACATCATCTATCCGGACTTTGAAGAATTTCGCTATCCTCGCAGCAAGGATCAGGGAGGGGTCATATTTTCCGTTCTCGATAGCAAGTATCGTCTGCCGCGTGACCCCGACTTCGTTCGCCAATGCCTCCTGCGAGAGGTCGTGCATTGCCCTGTATACTTTAATCTTGTTTTTCATCCCTATGCCCCGTATTTTTTGTTATAATAGAGGGACAGTATCACGTACAGGACGATAATGCCACAAAGCAGGACCAGAAGACGAAACCCGAAGATACCCAGCGGCCGGTTGAAACGCCGGATCCCCTCGCCCAGTGCATCAATGATAATCCAAAGGGCAAAGAGGAACAGCCCGACCCATGTAATCTGGAGGGTACGCAACGCCGTAATTTCTGTGATCTTCTGCGTACGTTCATCCTCTATTACCTCGTCAATATACATTTTCGCAAGGTAAAGTCCAAGGATCCCAAGTACAATTGCAATTATCGAGGGTAAGGGATCAGCAATTTCTACTGACAGCCAGAATATTGCGACCTCAAAAAATGCCACAGCGGCAACGCACAGGTAAAAAGAATTTCGCTTCATGATCACGTCCCCGTTATTACAGTATTAAGCACGGTGTCTCATTTGGATTTGACACTCTACAGGTATATAACCTGACACCCGGATGCTTACACACATTTACAGCTGTGCGGTTGTTTCGGGCCGGGGTCATGATTTATACCTGATCTTCCTATTCACTCCTTAAAGCATCAATCGGGTCCATGTTCGATGCCTTCCATGCCGGGTACAGCCCCGATACAACACAGACCAGGATACCGATGACCATGCCATACGGGACGTACATGATACTATCAGGGAGGAAGAAGTAGGCCGTATTGCCAATCATCGCACTCACCACGGAATAGCCGATTACCAGGCTGCAGATCCCTCCTACCACAGCACCAATGATACCAAGGATGAATGCTTCATACAGGAACATCCGGCGGACCTCACCTTTTTCGGTTCCGATTGACAGGAGAATTCCAATCTCCTGCACCCGCTCATTCACGGACATCATCATTACATTGAATATGCTTACAGCCGCGACTACAAGCGATATACCGCCAATCGCAAGGATAAACGTTGTAATCGTCCCGAGGGTCTGTGTAATGCTTGTAAGGCGGCTGCTGGCATCACTGATCCGGATGACGTCCGTTTTCCGGTTCACTTTCTCGTCGATTACTGATTCCACATCTCCGATGGTATCAACATTTTTTACAATCACGTTCACCTGGTTATACACATCTTTATCTCCATACTGGTTCGTGTACCAGGTATCAGGCACGATAATAGCATTATCCGTGTTAATTCCATCCGAGGCAAAACCCCGTGCAGGGAGAATCCCCGAAACCCGGACAGTGGGCCGGTTTTCTGTGTTGGGGGGGCCAATCTTAATCCGGCTTCCGACAACCAGGTTAAAGTTTGTTGCGATATTGGACCCGACAACAGCATCATTTGCCCCGCGGGGTATTTCTCCTGTCTCAATCGTAAGGAATTTTTCGATATCATTCGGTTCAAGGCCGTATATCGAACCTCTGCCATCGGTGGAACCGATTGTAAACTGGGTATTCGTCCGATGTATCGGGATAACCACGTTGGTACCTGCAGCGTTCCTGATATCATTGAGCTGGCTTTTCGTCACACCCTGTGACGTAGAAGGGGTACCGGCTGTTGACGTCGTCCGTACCACATCGGATGAGATCATAATCGTGTTGACATCCGAGGATAACTGCTGTTTTACAGATAGCTGCATGTTGGCGCCAAGCATCCCCATGGAAGAGATAGCAACCACACCGATGACAATCCCGATCGATGCCAGCAACGAACGCATGAAATTGAGCCTGACACTACGGACTGACAGGTCGAAGAAGATGTCCCTCATGATGCAACAACCCTCCCGTCATCCAGGAGGATGGTCCTGTGCGCATACTCAGCAATCTTCGGGTCATGGGTCACGAGGATGACCGTTTTTCCCTTCTGGTGCAGGTCAACCAGAAGGTCCATGATCTGGAGACCTGTTTTCCTGTCAAGGTTGCCGGTTGGTTCATCACAAAGAATAATTTTCGGGTCATTGACCAGTGCCCGGGCTATCGCTACCCTTTGCTGTTGTCCACCGGAAAGCTGGTTCGGCCGGTGGGAACTCATTTCCTCGTCAAAACCTACTGATTTCAGAATTGCGGCTGCCTTGCCGGATGTATCACGGTGCTTATACTTAAGAATAAGTGGGTATTCCACGTTCTCGTAGGCGGAGAGGAGGGGAATTAAGTAAAACTTCTGGAATACATACCCGATCATATCCCGCCGCATGTGGGTGCGTTCCAGTGGGGTCATCTTCACAACATTTCTTCCATCGATCTGGAGCTCCCCGGTCGTCGGTATGTCAAGGATACCGAGCTGGTTCATCATGGTCGACTTACCGGAACCTGAAGGTCCCATGATAGCAACAAATTCATTCTCCATTATGTCAAGGGACACATGGTTGAGCGCCGTAAAGTCCCCACTTTCGAGGTGGTACACTTTTGAGACATCCAGAAGACGGATGAGTGGAAATTTGCCCATTTCCGGCCCTTCTACTTCCTCTTCAGTTTTGAGACTATCCATTTCCTTTTCATCCAGAGGACTATCCCGACGACAATAACGATACCCAGTGCTATTACAGGATAGAATGAACTAACGCCTCCTCCCCTGCTGCTGCCTCCAAATCCGAAAATGCCCCCGCCACCTGGTGGACCACCGGTATTTGTCCTTGCTGCAGCGCTTACCGTTGTCCCGCTGCTACTGGAACTTCCCGGGTTCCCGCTGTTACTACCTGAAGAAGCCGAACCTGAGCTATACCTGAGATCAAGGTTTTTTACAACAGAGAAGGAGTTTCCATCCGCATCTTTCCACTTGATCTGCAACGGTACATCGGAAAGATCGGTGCTCATAAAGGTAAGGGTGAAACTTGAAAAGTCGTCAGACGCAAGGGAGCCAATGGCATAGTCTGCATAGGGTTCCACGGGCCTTGCAGGCGAAAGCACGG
>JALOPT010000096.1 GCA_025453715.1 Methanoregulaceae archaeon
CCTTTTACGGGAGTGCCGGTAGACCTTGAGCTGTTACGGGGGTATGAATCCCTTGCCGTATATGCCGGGTCAGTTGCCCAGGATGTAGTCCTGGAAATCCCGCATGAACGTTACTATTCCCCATCCAAAGCAGGGAATTTTATTGTTGTTATTGTACCGGTTGAATACCGCCCACAGGTGGAAAAAGCTCTCAATGATGCTATGTTCCAGCAGGTTCCGATCCCTGGTGAAACGGGTCCTGCATCGGTGGCAATCAGTTCATACCAGTTGCAGATTATTTCATTGAAAGAACAAATCGCAGCAAATGCTGCAAAATTAAAGGATAACAGGGAAAAATATGCAGGTTTCCTGCTTGCATGTGATGAACTTCTCACGACTGATGTTTCAAAAGCCGAAGCACCGCTCCGGTTCGCAACAACTGATCAGTCGTTTGTTGCAGAAGGGTGGGTACCGGTTGATGAGGTCGCAGGTCTTACAGCGGCAATTAACCAGGTAACCAAAGAAAAATGTTATATTACAGAACTCCCTGTTGATCTCGAGCACGATGCTGTGCCGATGGAGTACGACAACCCCTCGTTATCCCGTCCGGCCCAGTTAATTATGGATACCTATTCACGGCCGAAATACACAGAGATCGATCCTACACTGATTATATCCGTTGTATTCCCGTTATTCTTCGGTTTAATACTTGGAGATGTCGGTTATGGTTTGATGCTCCTGGTCCTGAGCCTGGTGTTGCGTCATTACATCAAGAGGGGAGATGGTGCACAACTGGTGAACCTTCTCACGATTTTCGCAATATCATCAATCATATTCGGAATTTTGTTTTCCGAATTCCTCGGATTCAAAATGCCCTGGGAACCCATGATGTTCTCGCGGCATATGAACATCGGGGCCTCACATGGTGAAGGAGCGGCAATTCCTGAACTTATGGTTATGTCGATCTGGATTGGAATAGTTTACATCACGCTCGGAAGGGTGCTCGGAATAATTAACCATGCACGAATGGACCATGGCTCCCACCGTGTGAAAGCCGTGCTTGCAAATGTGGGCTGGATATTCGTGATGTGGGGTATTCTGTTCATGATCTGGTCGGCGTTCCCAATTCCATTAATGCCCGATTTCACCACGCTCCCCGCAATTATTGCAGGGCTCAACATTACCGCACTGATTGGTGCTGTTATGCTTGTGCTTGGTATCGTATTCATTGCAAGAGATAACGCGCTTGAAATTGTTGAGATACCGACTATTATCAGTCATACATTATCATTTGCCCGTCTGGTGGCAGTGGGTCTCTCTTCAGTAGCTATTGCAATGGTGATCAACCTGATTGCCATTGGAATGATCATTACCCCACAGCTTGAAAACTTTACCCCGGTGAGTATTATCATAATTCTCATTGGTGTGCTCGTCTTTATTGTCGGTCACATTGGTAACGGATTGCTAGGGCTGATAGGTGGAGGGCTTCAGTCCCTCAGGTTGCAGTATGTCGAATTCTTCACCAAGTTCTACAAAGGTGGAGGTCAAAAATACAATCCATTTGGAATGATTAGAAGATTTACGGAGGATTAAAAATGGCAGCAGAAATTGTAGCAGCAGCAGTTACAGATATTGAACTCATGAAAGCATCGCAGGTTGGAATGAAGGCAATTGGCGCAGGACTCGCCGTTGGTCTCACAGGGCTTGGCACAGGAGTTGCCGAGATGGCAATTGGTTCAGCAGCCGTTGGAGCCACAGCAGAAAACAAGGATATCTTTGGTCTTGCCCTGCTGTTTACTGTAATCCCTGAAACGATTGTTATCTTCGGGCTTGTGGTCGCACTACTGCTGTTATTCTAAGCGGAGTTGATCATGGGACTGGAAGCAGTCGTCGGAGAGATCAGGGCTAAAGGGCAGAAAGAGGCAGAGAATATCCGCGAGCAGACCCGGAAGGATGTAGAATATATCCTTTCAGGAAGCCAGGAAAAGGCATCGAAAATCAAGCTCGCTGCAGAAGAATCTATCGAAAAGCAGGTCAGGCATATCGAGAGCCAGGAAGTCTCTGCCGCAAACCTACTGGTAAAGAGAAACCTTCTCAATACCCAGAAGGCACTGCTCGACGAAACATACCGCAATGCCCTCGAATCCCTTAATAAGCTGCCTGAAAGCTTCCACAAGGAGGCAATCAGAGCACTTCTTTCAGACGCAAAAAAACAAATTTCCGAAGGGGTTGTCCACTGCAATGCACGTGATATGCCAGCTCTCAAGGAGATAATCGCACAAAAGGGTGAATTTTCAGGGTATTCCCCCGGGAATGTGGTGGAGATTGAAGGTGGTGTCATCATTGAGAGTAAAGACAGTACTCTTCAGATCGATCTAAGTTACCGCACATTCCTGGATCGGGTATGGGAAACAGGGCTCAAGGATGCTTCTGATATCCTGTTCAGGTAAGGAGGTAGTTGAATGGCTGAAATGAGGGCTGGACCAGCTCCTTATATTTATGTTTGTACAAGGATGCGGGTCAGAAAATCAAAACTTCTGCCGAAAGAAGAGTACCTCAGGATGCTGAATATGAGCCTCCCGGAGATCACCCGGTCCATTGAAGAACTAGAGTATAAACGGGAGATTGACGAGCTAAGTGCCTCATTCCATGGAATTGATCTGATCGAGATCGCGTTATCATGGAACCTTGCAAAGGAATACCAGGCAATTATTGCAATCACTCCCGGAACACTCAAGGCGTTTACCCAGGCCTACCTGAGACGCTGGGATATTCAGAATATCCTCACCATTCTCCGGGGTAAACGACAGGGTCTGAAACCGGGTAAAATCAAGGAAATACTGATCCCGGCCGGTGAGCTTGACCGGGTATTCCTTGACCGTCTTCTGACCGAGGACTCACCTGACAGAATCGTGGAAGCACTCAGAGGAAAGAAGCTCTACACGGTTGTTGCAAAGGAATTCCCTTCAGCTGTCCAGACCAACTCGTTGTCACGCATGGAGAATGAATTGTACAAGGACTTCTACCGGAACCTTATCAGCGATGCGAACGCAATGAAGGGTGGCAAGCAGTTCCTCGCTTACATCAGCCTTGATATCGACATTACCAATATCAAGAATCTCTTCCGACTCCGGGTGGATGGCATCGAGGAGGACGCAAGGGAAATGATGATCCCAGGCGGGACTTTTTCTGTGGAAGAATTACACAGGCTTAACGGGATAACAGACCTGAATGAGTTTATTGATGCCCTTATGGCAAAAGTCCGTGTTAAATCCCTTCTTGAGGTTCTCGACAAATTACGCGGGGAGAAACCAATCCGGGAGATCGAGATTGACCTGATAAGAGTCCAGATCGAGCAGATGGAAAAAATGTCAAAGATGAACCCGTTTTCTATCCACCCGATCCTTGTGTATCTCGAGAAGAAGAAATACGAGGTCTTCAATCTGCGTGCTATTGCCCGTGGCAGGGAGTCAAAACTCCCGACTGACCGTATAAAAGGGTACCTGGTGATGTAGATGGAGATTGCAGTCATAGGAAACAGCGAGTTCATCCTTGGATTCCGGCTTGCCGGTATAAGGAAGACCTATGCGGCAGAAAACGAAGCAAAGCTCACAGAATATATCAACGGAGTTCTTGGGGACAATGAAGTAGGGATCCTTGTCCTGAACAACAGTGATATGAACCGGATCCCGGGACGGCTCCGGACACAACTCGAAAACTCGGTAAAACCAACGGTTATAGCAATCGGTGGGGAAGAAGGCGGGCTGTCCATGAGAGAGAGAATCAAGAGATCAGTGGGTGTTGATCTGTGGAAGTGAAAGAGAAAGATACAAAAATCGACAAAAAGGGTGTTCTTAAAAGGATTTCAGGGCCGGTCGTTACGGCAGTGAATTTCGATGCCCACATGTACGACGTGGTCAAAGTCGGAAACGAGGCATTGATGGGCGAAGTCATTAAAATCCAGGGTGAGGAAACCATCATCCAGGTCTACGAAGATACTTCAGGTATCAAACCCGGGGAACCTGTGGTTAACACAGGTCTCTCTCTTGCGGTTGAACTGGGCCCGGGTCTCCTTACCAATATTTACGATGGTATCCAGCGTCCTTTAAGCGTCCTTGTCGATAAGATGGGAAATTTCATCGAGAGAGGTGTCTCTGCACCAGGGCTCCCCCATGATAAGAAGTGGGAATTCAAGCCCCTTGTTAAAGAAGGCGATAAGGTCATTGGTGGCAGTATTATCGGTGAAGTACAGGAAACAAATATTGTCCATAAAGTCATGGTCCCCCCGAATCTCAAGGGAGGTGCCGTAAAAAGCATTAAATCCGGCTCTTTTACTGTTGATGATGTGGTCTGTGTTCTTGATGATGGTACTTCGCTTACGATGATGCAGCGGTGGCCGGTACGTGTTCCAAGACCGGTGAAAGAAAAGCTGAACCCGGAGATCCCGTTGATCACCGGCCAGCGGATCCTTGACGGTCTCTTCCCGATTGCAAAAGGCGGGACCGCTGCAATCCCGGGTCCGTTTGGAAGTGGCAAAACCGTTACCCAGCAGCAGCTTGCAAAATGGAGTGACGCTGAGATTGTGGTTTATATCGGTTGCGGTGAACGCGGCAATGAAATGACAGAAGTGCTGACGGAATTCCCGGAACTTGAAGACCCGAAGACCGGCAAACCCCTGATGGAGAGGACGGTCCTTATCGCGAACACGAGCAACATGCCCGTGGCGGCAAGAGAAGCATCGGTGTACACCGGTATCACAATTGCGGAGTATTACCGTGATATGGGGTATGATGTATCGCTGATGGCAGATTCCACCTCGCGATGGGCAGAAGCAATGCGAGAGATCTCCTCCCGTCTTGAAGAGATGCCGGGTGAGGAAGGTTACCCTGCATACCTTGCAGCCCGGTTATCAGAGTTCTACGAACGTGCAGGGCTTGTTAAAACACTCGCTGGTGGGGATGGTTCCGTATCCGTTATCGGTGCAGTTTCACCGCCTGGCGGGGATTTCTCCGAGCCGGTCACGCAGAATACTCTCCGTATTGTCAAGGTGTTCTGGGCTCTCGATGCGAAACTCTCGCAGCGCCGTCATTTCCCGGCGATTAACTGGCTGAACTCCTACTCCCTGTACCTTGATACCCTCCATGACTGGTACGACCGTGAGGTCTCACCCGAGTGGAACACGTTGAGGTCCTGGGCAATGGAAGTACTCCAGAAAGAGGCCGAGCTACAGGAAATCGTGCAACTTGTAGGGTCTGATGCATTGCCTGAGACAGAACAGATTACCATCGAAGTAGCCCGCATGATACGTGAAATCTTCCTCCAGCAGAATGCATACGACGCGGTCGACACGTTCTGTGATATGAAGAAACAGTATGATATCATGAAGTCGATCAAGCTGTTCGCAGATCTTTCGTCAGCTGCACAGGCAGTCGGGGTCACCCCCGCACAGATCATTGCCTCCAAGGCGAAGAACGACCTGCCTCAGATCAAGTTCATCAAGGACTACAAGCCTGAACTCGAAAAGATTGTCAAAGCGATGGACACAGAATTCAATACACTGAGGGCGGCAGCATGAAGGAATACAGGACGATTTCAAAAATTGCCGGGCCTCTCGTGTTTGTCGAGAAGACCGAGCCTATCGGGTACGGAGAGCTCGTCAACATTGTGACCTTTGATGGTACAATCAAACGTGGCCAGGTGCTCGACACGAGCGATAATCTTGTTGTCGTACAGGTCTTTGAGACAACAGCTGGTATCGGGAGGGACAGTGGTGTCCGCTTTACCGGAGAAACTATCAAGATGCCGGTCGGAAAGGAGATGCTTGGGCGTATCCTGTCCGGTGGTGGGAAACCGATTGATGGTGGCCCCGAAATAGTTCCGGAAAAACGCCTGGATATCACTGGTGCTGCGATCAATCCATATGCGCGGGCATCACCAAACGAATTTATCCAGACCGGGATATCCACCATTGACGGTACGAATACACTCGTCAGGGGTCAGAAGCTCCCGATTTTCTCGGCAGCAGGTCTCCCCCACAATAATGTGGCCCTCCAGATCGCCCGTCAGTCGAAAGTGATCGGCTCTACAGAACCGTTTGCCGTGGTTTTCGCCGCCATGGGTATCACGAAGGAAGAGGCAAACCACTTCATGAAGGACTTTGAGCGCACAGGTGCGCTTGAACGAGCCGTGGTGTTCCTGAACCTTGCGGATGATCCAGCGGTCGAACGGATTATTACCCCACGTCTTGCCCTTACAACAGCCGAGTACCTTGCGTTCGAGCTGGGTATGCATGTGCTGGTCATCCTTACTGACATGACCAATTATTGTGAAGCACTGCGTCAGATCGGCGCTGCCCGTGAAGAAGTGCCGGGTCGTCGCGGTTACCCGGGTTACATGTATACTGACCTTGCAAGCATCTACGAACG
>JALOPT010000097.1 GCA_025453715.1 Methanoregulaceae archaeon
AGTAAACAACAAGGTATGAAACAACGGCCGGAAAGGCATCCTGCTTACTGGATCAGATCATAACAACCTTACCAGCAAAGTGGCCTATAACAACAAGTTGAGCGGCATCAACCTGACGAGTTCGAGCTGGAACACCCTGTTCAACAACACGGCAAGGGATAACCACGAGAATGGCATCTCGCTCACCGACTCCCACGACCTGAACCTGACGAACAACACGGCATTCAATAACAACCAGAACGGTATCCTGCTCACGAACATCACAGGAACCAGCCTGACCGGGAACAATGCAAGTTATAACGGATTCAACGGCATCAGCCTGGTGAATTCAGACAATATCCGCATTCTCAACAACACGGCCAATAACAACACCCAGAATGGTATTTCGCTTACCAATTCATCCGACAACCTGCTGTTCAACAACACCTTCCGGTTTAACCACCAGAACGGGATCCTGTTGACCCAGTCGAGTAACAGGAATGATATCCTCGAGAACAGCGTCTGCGGCAACTTATGGAATGGTATCGAGGTTAACGGTTCTGACTGGAATAACCTCGTCAACAACACGGTGTGCAACAACGGCCGGAACGGCATCCTGCTAACAGCAGCAGATCACAACAACCTGGAGCACAACAACATTACCGGGAACCTGCTGGATGGGATCAACCTGACGAATTCAGACTGGAACACCTTGTTCAACAACACGGTCAGCAATAACCGGGGTAACGGAATTTCACTCAATTCCTCTGATAACAACTGGCTTGAGGGTAACAACCTGGCATCGAATACCAAATCAGGGGTCCTTGTCCAGAATTCTTTCAATGACACGGTCATCAATAATACCATCCAGCGGAACGGGAATGGCGTAACCTTTGAAAATACCAACGTCAGTTACATCCTTGGAAACCTTATCAGTGAGCAGACAGGGAATGGAATTACGTTGAATTCCTCGTATTCCAACCTGATCGCCAATAACACGGTTGTGAACAATGGTCAATACGGTATTTACTATAACGGGTCCGGTAATAATACGGTGTACAACAACTGGTTCAATAACAACGCAAACGTCAAACTCGATGGTTCGAACCTAGGAAACCACTGGAATATCCCGAAAACAGGCCCATATCCGAATATCTATGGAGGTCCATACCTTGGTGGTAACTACTGGGCACAGCCCAACGGTCAGGGATGGTCACAGATAACCCCGAACCGCAGTGACGGATTTACGACCATTCCCTTCCGTATTGACCAGGACAATATTGATGAACTGCCTTTAACGAACTTTACCCCGATTCCACCGGCCCCGCCAAATCCATATCCGGATTACATAAGTCCATTCCCCCCGTTCCCAGATAACGAGACATGGGACAGCGACTACATCAGTGACACCGTGCCGGACCACCTGAACCCGTGTGAGTCAAGAAATGTCTCCATAACATTCGAAAACAACGGGACGGTATCATGGACCCGTTTAAAAGGGGTGGTCCTGATACCGCAGTCCAATTGTGGGTTCACCATTGTACCGCAACATATACAGCTTGAGCCTGGTGTGGAAATTTTCCCCGGTGAACAATATACCTTTAACTTTACGATCATTGCCCCCTGCACGAATACCACGTGCAACCTGACAGCCCGTATGAGCAGGTATGCAACGGCAAAATCAAAGGGAATTGTATTCGGGGATATTTACTGGGAAATTATCGATGTGTCCGACCAGGTGAAGCAGGCAGTTAAAACCATGCCGGTCAATATTTTCAAGGGCAGCAATTCATTGGTATTGCAAAAAGATCGTGCAGTAAATATTACGATCCGCCAGGCCACCATGCACCAGTTCGTTCCCATACCTACCGGGAAAGAATCCCGGTATCTCCCGCTGGATATACCGGATCGCTACGTTGCAGGGAAAGAAGATGTCAGGGGATTGCGGAATATGACATTGCCGTCTTCCAGGGCACCAGGGGTTACAGAGTCCCGGTTCCAGGCATTATATCAGGGGGAGGGGGCCCCTGTATATCCCGTTGCCGGTGACGTATTTATGATAAATGCCCGCAAGGGCATTGAAACCGCTGTCACAGAAAATGATCCTGACATTTTCACCAATAGTATTAGTACACCCGATACATCTTTTTCAAGCCAGAGGAATTATCTGAAAATCCTCTCTCCTGTTTTATTCATATTTATCAATACGGTATGATGATGGAGGATTATCCGCCTTCCATTCTCCCCGTTGCTGTCAGCGGATAGATGTTCAAATCCCATGCATTTAACAGCGATCACGTCGAGTCTTCATGCTGGTGCTCTCTCATGCTTGAAGTATGCCGGATTCCTGCAAGGTGGCAAGGATATATTCTGTCCGGGGTGATTTTTCTCATCCTTGGGATACTCTGCCTTGTCCTGACCCAGCAGGTTATGAGCGTCCTGCTCATTCTTTTTAGTGCTATTGCCCTGCTGCTGGGGATTCTCCTGATTGCTGCAGGGGTGTTCGTTTCAGGTTTTCGGTTTCAGTGGGTCCCCCTGGTATTGTTAGGAGTAATCTTCATCATTATCGGGCTGGCCTCAATCTATTACCCGGACATTGTTTCAGCTTTAACGATTTATCTCCTCGCTGGAATAGGCCTTCTCGCGGGATTATTGATGGTGATATATGGGGCGATCTCGTTTGTAGAGATGAAAACACGGGTTCTCATCGTTTTTCTCGGTTTTATCCCTCTTGTTATTGCTACGTACATGATACTATTCCCCTCAAGTGCTGCAGTATTATTGTTGAGACTTTGGGGTATTTTTGCCTGCATTCTCGGTATTGCGTTAATGGTCCAGGGACTTATTCTAAGGAGAGTAAATTACGAATTCGGCTGCAATGAAGAAGATACCTGACCGTTTTTTCCCTGGTATTTTTTAATATACCCTTTCTAATCCTCAAGGTACCCGGACTGGATTTCAATAACCTCCGAACTGTCTTTTGCTGCTGCGTACAAACGGAGTGGTTCTTCATTTACTTCGAGAAAGCGCAGTCCCCACCCGAAAAACCCCAGTAACGCCTTTGCCTGCACGGGCTCCCCGAGGATTACCAGGGTAGCCGCAAATGCCTCAACGGAATTGAGGCGCCACGGCCTTCCGAAATTGACCGGGTTCGCCGCAAGTAGGAAGGGGAGCGCCCTCCGGGTCCGCCATCCGGACACAGCCCCAGTATCCAGCACCTCCCAGGAACAATCCAGTGCCGTTACCGAGGGTACTCTTGAATCTGCAGGTGAGAGTGCCTGTTCAGAGGTCGGGTCAAGAAGGAGCGTACTTTTTGGGATCTGCGATATTTTATTGAATAATTTCACCATGCCGGCCCGTTCAAGCTTTTTGACCGTGCATTTTCTCGGGTCGCAGCTGTTGTCGCGATAGGCATAGAGAGAGATCATCTATGTTTTGTGAGAGCCTACATTCTATCAATGTATGTGTTGATGTGCCCCTGTATTACCAACCCGGCATTGAGGGCAGAGGGGATAACAAGCGAGGCTGATCTTGACCTGTTCCGCCGTGCAAGGGCGAGGTGTGAGCACTTTGGGATAGATATCGTAACACTTCCCTGCCCGGAAACCTTGCATCTCGGGCGTGACCGGTCCCCGGGGACATTTCTTGAACGGCTGAATACCCCCGGGTTCTTCGAGTTTATAAGCAAGCTTGAGAGCGAAGTCAGGGAGATTATCCGGGAAAGAGGGCCCCCTCTCTGTATTGTCGGGGTCAATTCTTCCCCAACCTGTGGGACCACTACCACCCATTACGGCAGCGTGAATGGTTCCCCTACAAAAAGACCCGGCAGAGGTGTTTTTCTTGACAGGTTTCCTGATATAAAGGCAATCGACGTTTCAGAATTTGCAAAGTACACGGTCTACCTCGCAGCCCCACTTTTTTCAGAAGCAGAAAAAAAGTTCAACCAGATGATATCGGAACTGCTCGGCAGCCATTTTTTCAAGGTCTACCTTCCCCAGGATGTCGGTGATGATAACCATTGCAGGGATGGGGAGGAACATACCCATATATTCGAAAGCCACCTGGACGCGCTTGACACAACCGACCTCCTTGTTGCAGTCATCGATGGTGCTGATGCAGACTCAGGGACTTCATGGGAGATGGGGTATGCATACCGGAGGGGTATACCCGTCTACGCAGTCCGTACAGATTTTCGAATGGCCGGGCACCATGAACTGGTAAACCTGATGCTGGAACAGTCATCAATAGTTGTCAGGGACCCCTCTGACCTTCCCGGTGTAATGAATTCCCCACGTTCCTGAGTGTATCCTCATTTTCTCTGCATTACCCTGCCACCTGTCTTTTTTATTCTCCGGCAGGTTTCCCAACCCGGGCACCCTGGATATATGCATAAAACCTATCTTCATTAGAACCGCACGTTGTATGCAATGTCCAACCTTAATGTGGCGGTTATCGGGTCTCCTGAATATTCAAAAGATCTGGGAAAGATCGGGACGATCAGCGATTTCACGTTTTTTAACTTAAAAAAGGAAGATGTGACGGTCACTATCATTGAACCAAGCAGGTACCCGGAGAAGCTTTCCTCACTGTTCTATACCATTTCGATGGCCCATAAAGCGGTACTTGTGGTGGATGAGATCAATGCCCAGTTCGGGGAATCGGTCCTCATGCTCAATTGTGCCGGGATAACAAACGGTATCCTGGTATTACGGAACTATATCACCCCTGAGCAGGTCGCACCCCTGATCCAGGATACGGTTGTCGGGAAGTACGAATTATTTGAGGATGACCGCATGCGACTACGCGAGCATCTCCTCGAAGAGGCAGCAAAAATCGAAGAGAAACCTCCAACCGCATCAACCCCGCCGGGTGCAATGCCGATAGACCATTCATTTCCGGTAAAAGGGATCGGGACAGTCGCGCTCGGGTGTGTTGTAAAAGGGGTCATTAAGCGCCATGACAACCTCCATGTCCTGCCTACAAAGCACATGGCTCTCGTGCGCTCGATCCAGAAACATGATGCTGATGCCGAAATTGCCTATCCCGGAGACCGGATTGGTTTCGCCCTGAAAGGGGTGGAAGCAGAGGACCTGGAACGTGGCTATGTCCTCTCTAAGGATCCGTCCCTCACATCTTCCATAACAATTCACGGCCGGGCGGAACTTATAAAATACTGGCCTTCCGCGTTGAAAGAGGGAATGGTCCTGTATATCGGGCACTGGATGCAGTTCCTCCCGTCCAAAGTTGCCTATGTAAACAATGCCGGCGACTGGCACCGTCCTGAGTTGACACTTAAGACCGAGAAAGAACTCGTGTACCCCCCCGGGGCCCGTGCGATCCTTCATTATCTTGAAGGAGGGAAATTACGGGTTGTCGGAACAATAATTATCGAATAACCAATGGCAGAAGTGAAAAGACCTGCCCAATCCTTTTTCGTAAGTGCCGGCCAGTCCGGCATCTCGGTACCCCCAATGAATTTAAACGTAATACCTTCTCATCGTACACTGGTGAAAAAAATTGCTTGAAGGATTAATGCCCTGGATCATCGGGGGAGTAATAGTCCTCATCCTCGTTATCCTGGTCCTCTACTTTGTAGGGATCTATAACCGCCTGTACACTCTTAAAAATTCGTCTGAGGCGACCTTAGGTCAGATCAGGGTGGCAATGAAGAAACGGCTGGACATGATCGACCAGCTCCTCGGGGCTGTAAAAAGTTATGCAAAATTCGAACAGGAAACCCTGCAGAAAGTGACCGCGATGCGGGCCAGCGTGGGTACAGCCGGTCCCGGGGACCTGAACAAGATCGAGCAGGAATCCCGGTCCCTCTTCGGAAGACTTATCGCTGTCGCCGAGAATTACCCGGACTTAAAAACCAATACTACAGTATTGAACCTTCAGGAAGCGATTAATAGCGTTGAAGATGAGATTGCACGCCAGCGGTATACCTACAATAACATCTCGCAGCAGTTCAATATCCTGTGCGATACGATCCCGTCCAGTTTCGTTGCACGTATGATCGCGATGAAAAAGTTAGACTACCTCGAGTTCGAAGAGGCAATAAGCACTCCACCGAAGATCGAGTTTTAAGGTTGAAGGCCCATGAGCGAGCTGAAACAGATCATATCCCTCGTCATTATCTCGTTACTTGTGGGTGCAGGGGTAATTTTCCTTGCGGGTGCATTACCCGGGCTTATTGAGGGAGACCTTGTGGTTGGCTACTATGACGCAGTGCTGCATGAAAACGGTACCCTGACAGAGCGTTATGATTTTGTCGTGAAAAACAGCGGGCAGTACCGGATGCTGTACCGGTTCTGGGAAGCCCCCCT
>JALOPT010000098.1 GCA_025453715.1 Methanoregulaceae archaeon
TCAGCGGGGATACCCTTTAGTGCCAGGTATTTTGCGATTTCATTGATGGCAACAGTCCTTTTTTTCAACCTGACAGTTTCACCCATGTGGTCACTATGCCCGTGAGTGACGGCAACAATATCACAATCAGATGGGAGTTCCTTCCCGTCACCAATAAAAGGGTCAACAAGGACGCTTTTAGTCCCTGATAACCGAACACATGAATGCCCAAGCCAGGTAAGTTTCATTTCAGGTACGACATTCACACACTTCCTATGAAAATATACCTCTTCGTACCCGGAAGAATCATACCTATGAGTCGGATACGAGATAAAATGGTGTAATAATGAATGAAAATTACAAAAAATTGAGAGAGGGCCCTCACTCTGTATCTTCGATGGAATGTTTCCATCCCTGCTGGTCTTGTTCAGGCTACATCAATTAATTCGGCTTCTGTGATATCGATTGAGTCACCAAGGCCATCTTTTGTTGCGCTTCGGGTCATTTGCTCGCTTAAGTCACGGTCTTCCATGACATCCCTGATACGCTCAAGATAGTGATCAATGGTATGATCATCACGTTGATCGATCACATGGCGGTATTCGCGGAGCGTGGACGGGCTTACCCCGAGTTCTTCGCTGATCTCTTTCATCGTCTTCCCTGATTCCATGAGTATTTCCATCTTCTCACGGTCGAATGGCATCTTGAAATCAAGGTCGCGGAAAAGTTTCAGACGAACACGTGCTCGTGCGACGGTCTTTGATAGTTTCTCATCCCCAAGTTCTCTGGCGATCTCAGTGTCGTTTTTTCCGAGATAGTAGGCAGAGACTAGCTTGGCAAGTTGAATCGGCTTCAATTTTGTCTTAAAGAAGCCCTGATCAAGAATCTCCCGCATTACAAGGGCGATTTCACGTTCAACGGCGTCACGGTCTCTTAAAGATCCATGGATCTTTTTCATTGGTTCCACGATCTTTGTTTTACTGGTAATGTTTGTGAACAATTCCAGAAGCTGAATTTTACGTTTGTCTTCCGGCATGTATGAAAACCACACTAGGGATTACCGGAATAGATGCGCGGATTAATATTTAATACTATCTTTATTTACGCATTTTTAACGAAAATAACGGACATATATGACATTATTCCGTGATTTTTATCTCATTGTATCATGATCCCCGCGCAAAATCGAGGTAATACCGGAATATTCCGGATAGTCCCCGGACTAAAAATGCAGGGGCCACTAATCCTGATTTGAACAACTTTTTCAAGCCGTACGTTCTATTGTATTGGATAACCAGTGGTCGATATGAACGATGTATACGATAAAATAAATGATCTTACCAAACGACGCGGTTTTGTATGGCCTACATCAGAATGCTACGGGGCTGTTGCAGGGTTTATTGATTATGGCCCGCTTGGTTCCATGATGAAACGCCGTATCGAAGATATCTGGCGTTCTTTTTATGTCATACAGGAAGGATACTACGAGATCGAATGCCCGACCATCGGCCAGGAGTCCATTTTTATCGCCTCCGGGCATGTCAAGGGCTTCTCGGATAAGATGTTCCAGTGCCCGCACTGCAGGGAATACCTGCGTGCCGACCATGTTGTCGAAGGTGGGGGAATTGCAGGTGCTTCCACGATGACCGAAGAACAGCTCTCAGCAGCACTGGAACCGCTCACCTGCCCGGCCTGCGAGGAAACTATCGGGACGGTGGAGGTCTTCCCCTTCAACCTGATGTTCCAGACGACCATCGGACCTGGATCCCAGCGGAAAGGTTACTTAAGACCTGAGACTGCCCAGGGAATGTTTACCGATTTCCAGCGGCTCCTGCGCTTTTACCGTGACAAACTGCCATTTGGTGCAGTGCAGATAGGTAAATCCTACCGGAATGAGATCTCCCCCCGGCAAGGTATGATCAGGCTCCGGGAATTCACCCAGGCCGAAGCTGAAATTTTTGTTCATCCACAAGAAAAAGACCACCCGCGTTTTACACGATATGCCCGGTATGAAGTTCCGCTTTTCGGGCAGAAACAGCAGCAGGAAAATTCACCACCACTCGTCATCACAATGAGAGAGGCCGTAGACAGGGGAATTATCGCAAATGAATATGTGGCATACTACCTCGCACTGACTCACCAGCTTCTTGTAAGGATTGGAGTAAAGCCTGACAGGCTCCGTTTCAGGCAACACCTTCCTGATGAACTGGCACATTATGCCGAAGACTGCTGGGATGCAGAAATCCTTTCTGAACGCTTCGGCTGGGTTGAAACCGTCGGGATTGCTGACCGGACCGATTATGATCTAAATGCGCACGAAAAGCAGAGTGGCCAGTCATTTAAAGTATTTATCCAGTACGAAACCCCTAGAAAAGTCCGGCGGAGAAGAGTGGTCGCCGACATGGGAGCTCTCGGCCCTAAGTACCGGGGGAAAGCGAAAGATATTGCAGAAGCACTTGCAACCACTGAGCCCGGCCCGGACGGGATTACCGTCACCGTTGGGTCTGAACAGTTCTTTGTGCCGAAGGACCTCTATAAAGTCATAGAAGAAGAGATTGATCTTCCCGGTGAAGAGGTCAGGCCACATGTCATAGAACCGTCGTACGGTATCGACAGGATGTGTTATGCCGTTCTTGAGCAGTGTTACGATGAAGAGCTTGTAGACGGAGAAGAGCGCCGTGTACTCCGTTTCCCGCCCCTTGTTGCCCCCGTCCAGGTTGCAGTCTTTCCCCTTATGAGCCGTGACGGCCTTGACACTATAGCAGAACATCTCACCCACCGGCTCCATGAATATCACATTCTTGCCGAATACGATGATTCAGGTGCTATCGGGCGGCGGTACCGGAGACAGGATGAGATAGGTACACCATTTTGTATCACCATCGATTATGAAACAAAAGAAGACCAGACGGTGACAATCAGGGAACGGGACACCATGACCCAGGTGAGGGTGCCAATTGACCGGGTACCTGAAATGATCAGCGACTTAATCGAAGGTAAAGGAAATTTCTCTGCCATCTGTCCATGACCTGCATCAATCACCCGCTCATCCGGCCGGAAAGCCTTGAATCAAGGGAGTACCAGCTAACCATCGCGATGCGGGCGCTTGATGCAAATACACTTGTTGTCCTGCCGACGGGTCTTGGTAAGACTGCCGTCGCCCTGATTGTTGCAGCATCACGGCTGTATAACGAAGGGGGCAAGGTACTAATGCTCGCCCCCACAAAACCACTCGTCGAACAACACCTGAGATATTTTGAAAACCATATCCTTTTACCGGATAACGGGGGAAATTCACCCTTCGTGATGTTTACCGGTGAGACACCGGGTGAACAGAGGACCAGTGATTGGGAGCGTGCGACATTCATTTTTGCCACACCCCAGGTCATCAAAAACGACATTCTCGCTGGCCGTTATTCCCTGGAGCAGGTGACCCTGATGATCATTGACGAATGTCACCGGGCGGTCGGTAACTATGCCTATGTATTTCTCGCCGGACAATACCGTTCCCAGGCCAGAAACCCTAGAATCCTGGCAATGACTGCTTCCCCGGGCGGACAGCAGGATAAAGTACGGGATGTCTGTGCAAATGTCGGGATTGAGCAGGTGGAGACCAGGAACGAGGATGATGCAGATGTTCGTCCTTATATTCATGAGCGGGATATCGAAATTATTAGCGTTTCACTGCCCCCGGAACTGGAAAAGGCCCTAGACCATCTCAACAGGTTACTCGATGACAGGCTGAAGATACTCGCCGGATCAGGATTTTCAGTACCAAAACGGCAGCAGCTTTCAATGAAAGCCCTCAATGCAATCAATGCACAGGTCCAGGAGAAGATCCAGCTCAGGGAACCGGCAGGTTTTACAGCAGCCTCAGTCTATGCAGAAATCATGAAATTAAAACACGCCGTGGGACTTGCCGAATCACAGGGGAGCGAGGTGTTAAAGACCTACCTTGCCCGGCTTGCAAGTGAAGCAACCTCGCCCGCAGGTTCAAAGGCGAGCCGCCGCCTTGCCGGTGACACGGTATTTACAAGCCTCATGGACAGGGTAGCGGAATGGGACCACGAACTGCATCCAAAACTCGGGATTGTGGAAGCAATTGTAAAATCAGAGCTCCGTAATTCAAAAGACAGCAGGATCATTATTTTTGCAACCTACCGCGACGCGGTCCAGCTTATTGTTGACCGGCTTACTTCACAAGGCATCCAGTGTGAGCGGTTTGTGGGTCAGGCAACTAAGGATTCCGAGAAAGGACTGAGCCAGAAAAAACAGATCGAAGCACTCCGGAGATTCCGGGCAGGAGAGTTCCGGGTGCTTGTTGCCACTTCGGTCGGAGAAGAGGGACTTGATGTCCCGTCTACAGACCTGGTCGTATTTTACGAGGCAGTCCCCTCTGAAATCCGCAGCATCCAGAGAAAAGGAAGGACCGGGAGGAGTGGTCACGGAAAAATTATCGTCCTCGTAACAAAAGGGACGCAGGATGAGACCTTCCGGTATGTCAGCCAGTCACGTGAACGGGCGATGGCAAAAGGCATACGGCAGATAGGCAACGACCTGCCGCAATCGTTTTCTACCGAAAATAAAGCAACACAGATGAGCATCGAAGAATTCACAGAAACGATAGTACCGTCAGGAACGGGACCGGCGATAATAGTCGATGACCGAGAGACTTCATCGAAGGTAGTGGAATCACTCCATACGATGGGGGCATCAATCAGTATCCAGAGATTGCCAGTCGGCGATTATGCCATAGGAGACAGGATTATCATCGAACGAAAGACGACCAGAGACTTTACCGATACACTCGTGAACCGCGATCTGCTTGGCCAGGTTCGGTCACTCGCATCATCCTGCATAAGACCGGTACTGGTCATTGAAGGCGAAGACCTCTGCCAGGAGAGAAATATTCACCCGAACGCTATCCGTGGGACTCTGTCAGCGATTGCAATCGATCTCGGGGTAATCCTGCTAACAACAAAAGACGAGGCGGATACAGCTGCGATGCTCCTTGTTATTGCCAGGCGGGAGTCAGAGGAGCGTGGAGAACGTGCCCCATCCATCCGGAAACCCTATCATTCGCATAGGGAACAACTGGAGAGTATAATCGGTACATACCCTGACATCGGGCTAAAGAATGCAAGGTTGCTCCTCGAGCATTTTGGGTCTGTCCAGGGTATAATCAACGCAGGTGAAAAAGCGTTATCTGAAGTTCCTGGAATCGGAGAGAAAAGGGCAAAAAAAATATATGAATTATCGAGACACCCTTACGGCTGAGACAGGAGCTTCAGGGCTTCGATCCCTTTTTTCACGGTATTCATCAGTGAAAGGCAACGGTCAGGGTCAGGTTCGCAGGCAATCCTCTCCGACAGCGTAATCAGCGTGGTCTCAAGAGCACAGGAAAGTCCTGTTGAGGAAATCGCCACCCGGGATTCAGCTTTTGATATTTCAACAGGTTTACGTGGTTGTTTCTTTGTTCTTTCTGATAACTTGTCATTCTCCAGCTCACACATCACACAGAATGTACGGTCTTTGTACGTGAACATAGGCGATCCACATGCGGGGCACGTTTTTGCCAGCATTTTGGCTCCTTTCAGGAGGTATTCTGCCATAACATCATCAGGTTTCTTCTCGGGTATTGCTATCACCTTGCTTTAGGTTGGTTTATCAAACTATATTTTACATTCTACTGGCCTTTTTGGGAACAACGCCAATAGTGTCATGCAATTAAAATTCCCATCATTCTACAAGGTACAACAGCCAACAGAGATTGATTAAGTATAAGATATCAGGAATATTCCTCATTTTCTAAAATCTGTAATAATCTGACCGATTTAATGTATATTTTTTTAACGGATCGATAATTGGTGGACTGGTTGATTACCTCATTTTCCAGTTTTTTTATTCACACCCGCTACGTAAAATCCGATCTCTATAGAATACTAAAATACTAGTCAGACGAAATGAGAATTACAATAAAGACATCTTCGTGTGAACAGGAATTTCCCATTATAGAACGAAGGTTAGTTGCTCTTTATTGCGGCAGTGTTCGCCGATGATAGATTCATACCATGCAAAGGGGGTAGATGAGTATTTCCGTTCTGAATAAGCCGATGATTTTCATATTGACGACTTTGATAACAACTATTCTTATGACCGTCGTTGTAACTCCGGTAAGTGCAGCCTATGTTGCCGGGTTTAGCGCCGCTCCAACGAACGGCCCCTCCCCCCTGACTGTTCAGTTCACCGATTTGTCCTCCGGCGCTCCAACAT
>JALOPT010000099.1 GCA_025453715.1 Methanoregulaceae archaeon
GTATCAGATATGGAATGCTCGAGCACACACGCCTCATCCGATGCTGCATGATCATCCATACCAAGGATCTCCCCGAGAAAACATTGCAGGACACGGTGTTTTTTCAGCACCCGCTCTGCCGTAGTATGGCCCTGTTCGGTTAGACTGATGGCCCCTTTTTCATCGAAAACGAGATCTCCCTGATGTTGCAGGCTTGCTAAATTTGCTGAAACGATATCCTCTCCCCGGTGAAGGTCGTCTGCGACATCTTTTATTGACGGGGGTGCCTGCTCCGCAAGATACCTCACCAGTACCGCTTCGAGATAATCTTCGCGCTCAGAGGATTCCATACCAATCGTATGATCCGGTTCTATTTTATGGATTTGTTACTCCCACCACTGAATTGCTTTGTAGTTGCGACATAAACGGGCCTGCTGCCAGTCCCACCCTGACTTCCAGGGAGATCTTGGTTTCACGCGGGAAGCCATTCCACAGGGCCGGCAAACCTTTCATTTTATCCTTTCTTTTTCCATTTTATCTGAAAAACCAGTCAGTTTGATGGCCATTTCCCTGACCGCCTCTTTCGCAGGGCTACCTTCGGGGAGCAGGGATACCGGAGTCGCAGCAAGGTCTGCAGCTTCAACTGCAGGGTCATAGGGAACAACAGCGAGCGGGGTAACCTCAAAAACTCCTGCAGGGGCTATACCGCTTTTATACCGGTTAAAAACCAGGTGCATGGAAGATCGGGGTATGCCAAGGTCAAGGGCGATATCAATAATCCTGGAAGCAGTGCGCAGGCCCCGTGCTCCGGGGTCACTTACGATCAGGAGGATGTCGGGGATGCCAATTGTGCCCCTGCTGATATGTTCCATCCCGGCCTCCGAATCAATAATGATAAACTGGTAATCCCGCTCAAGAAGTCTCATGCAGTTCTTGAGAAGATCGTTAGCAAAACAGTAACACCCCGTCCCCTCTGGCCGACCCATTGCTATGAGGTCAAACCCGTCGTCCTCAACGAGGACCTGGTAAAACCGGTACCTTATGTACTCGGTCCTGGTCATCCCGGGCGGAATGCTCTTCGTGAAGGCGTCTTCGCGCATCCCACCCAGGTTTTCACGGACTTCCACACCCAGTGCCTCATGAAAATTTGCATTCGGATCGGCATCCACCGCAAGTACCGGTACTTTTCCCAGCCCGATCAGGGCCCGGACAAGAAGTGCACTGATTGTCGTCTTGCCGGTACCCCCCTTTCCCGCAACCGCAATTGTGTAGGGGGCGGTCATTGGTATGACCACCCCGGATTGTGTTGCCAGGTAAAAGAAAATAAAATCATACTATCACTCATAAGCCTGGTTTTCCCCTGACACGTGCGGATATCATCGCGGCGGTATCCATAATGGTATATGATTCAGGTTCAGTGGCGAATCGTATCCCGCAGCTCGGAGTTATTATTGACTGTGCATCGAACAATTTTTCAGGGATATAGGAGGTCACTTCTTTCCTGATACCCATGTACCGTTCATACAGTGATCCCGGGGTCTCCTGTGAAAAAATCCTGTTATCTGCTGGAACAATACCCCATGCGACCACCCCGCCATGCTCGAGGTACGTAAAAAGATCGTCACGGTACAGGAGAAATTCCTTCGTCGTCGCATATGCATCAAATGACACGACACCGGGGTCAAGAGAAAATATAAAATTCCAGTCAGTATTACTGCAGCAATGAATGCCAATGCTCCCCCCGAGCAAGTCAGCGATATCATGCCACCCTGACCTGACAGTGTCCATGTCTATCGGGACGACCGAGGACCCTAGGGCTGCAAGGTATGGTTCGTTCACCACCACCAGGGTATTTGTAACTCCTGAGATCCCCTGCAGCGACTGTTCGAGCCACCTTGCCCGGAGTGCGATAAGCTTTGAGAGGACATCTGCATACTGGCTGTCATAGTAAACCGGCCGTTTCTCCGCATCCACCACCTGCATACCAAATGTAACGGGGCCTGTAACCTGGCATTTTAAGGCAAATGGGGAGTGAAAAGGCCTTTTTATGAATTCATGAAATCCTGATGCGTATTCTGCTGAAACCTCATACGGTGCATAATTCCCTTCTATGTAATCGAGATAAATCTGTTCCATTTCCGCTGAAAGTTCAGCGCCGCGGTCGACGAGGAGCCGGCCCTCCCTGATAACCCTGCCTGGAAGGCGTTCGGAATCACAAAATACAATATTTTCCAGGAGTCCGCGGTTAGGCAGGGTAGGAGCATATGGTAACTGCGGATATATCCTGATTACCTCATCGCAGGCTTTTACAGGGTCTGTGTGGGGAAGACTTCCAATACCTGTCGCCACGCTGCCCGGCGGGGCAAGGTGAACGGCCATTATGGCACCCCGTCAGGAATTTTTTTCATGCGGCATTCATCGAGCATTTTCTGGACACCGGGGAATAACGAAAGGTCCGTATGGGGCAGGAATGAGCTGCCCGTGTACTCATCCATGAAAGATGGTTCGGCGTTCAGCTCGATATAGGCAATATTCCTTGCAATTTCATCCAGGGTTTTTCTCTTTTTCCGGTTGATTAATGCCATATTTGCACCCTCTACAGCCCCGTTTCCGATATTTTTGATCTGTTCAATCGGGACTTCTGGAATGAGCCCGATCATTATGGCATTTTCCTTGTGGATATAATTCCCGAATGCCCCCGAGAAATAAATGGTGGATAGTTCTTTTCTGTTTATTCCCGCCTGCTTCATCAGGGTTATGCATGCAGCGAGAATTGATGCCTTGCTCATGATGAGGTTCTTGATATCGTTCTCGGTAATCACAATATCCTTGTTATTTCCACTTTCCGTTTTCCACGCGATCACGTATTCCGGGAAATGCGTGCCTTCCCGGATGCGGGGATGGATAATCTCTGTATTGATCCGCCCCGTCCTGTCAACAACACAGGCCCTGAGAAGGTCCGCAAGAAGGTCAATGAGCCCGGACCCACAGATTCCCATCGGCTTTATGCCATTTATTGTCTGGTATTCCGGCTCCAGTGTAACAGGGTCAATCGTAATACGTTCAATTGCACCTGGGTTCGCTCGCATCCCGAAGAGGACCTCGCCACCTTCGAGGGCGGGTCCAGCAGCACCGGCACAAGAGAACATCCAGTCACGGTTCCCTAGTACCACCTCAAAATTCGTTCCGATATCAACAAGAAGTGAAATCTCATCCCTTTCACCCATGCCGGATGCAAGGATATCAGCGATGATATCACCCCCAATGAAATCAGACACTGCCGGGAACAAGAAAACTGCTGCATCCTGCGAGACCTCAATCCCAAGTCTAGGGGCTGCGGTAGTCAGGTAACGCCGGACTACCGGGACATACGGTTCTTCGATCATGTATGCAGGATCAATTCCAAGCAGGATATGCGTCATGATCGTATTCCCCGCAACCACAACCTCATAGATATCCTCCCTGTCGATACCTGCACCATTTGCTGCAGTTGTTATCGCCAGATTGATACTCTCGGCTGCGAGCGCCTGCAGCTTGGGGAGACCATTCTTCCTTGCAAAATTCACCCGCGAGAGGATATCCTCACCACAGCTGATCTGGCGGTTGTAATTTGATGCAATACCAACAATATGCCCGTCAACAAGGCTCCGGATATACGCAACTACAGTGGTTGTACCGAGATCAATAGCAACACCGTACAGCTCAGACCTGGTGTCCCCTTTTTCAATATCGATAATCCGGTACCCGCCAGGGACCAGGGCTAGGGTGGCGGTTACCCTCCACCCGCTGTCACGAAGTACACGGGGCATCCCACGGAGGACGTCCAGCGGTGCATACATTTTCTCGGCCAGCGGGCCCCCCTGCTTCTGGATCCCCCATACCAGCCTTGTCAGGTCAGGTGAGGGGTCTTCCAGTGTCGGTGGTGAGAGTTCTACATAGTATTTCCATACGGAAGGCTGAAAAACAGTCTCGATACCAAGTGATTCCATCAGGATTTTCTGCTGCTGGATTAATGAAGATTCAGGGATCTGGACGTGGAGGTCATCCCTGACGAATGCCTCACATGCGAGGCATGCCCCCTGGCCCAGTTCATCAGCGGTAAAAAATTTGCCAAATTTATCACGATCAAATTCCACTGCACCGTTCTTTATATAAACGACGCATTTCCCGCATTTACCCTGCCCACCACAGACGACATTCATCTGGATCTGGGCACGCTGGATTGCATCCAGAACGGTGTCCCCGGGTTCCACGGTGATCTTCCGGTAACTCGGAAGGAACGTGATAGTTGGCATCTAGATTTTCCACTCCTTTACCAGGTAGTCGCCGATTTCTGCTGCATCGCGTGGCCCTACTAAAACCTTCCAACCGGTCTCATCCTCGATCTTGCCAGAAAGGGGCGATGCATAGCCGGGGATAATCAGCTGGCGATGTGTTACAAGATTTTCAAGATCGAATTTTTTGATGGAGTCCCGGACAAGTGTTTCGTTCAGCTTACCCGCTGCAACAGCTGTAAGCACTGATAACCCCTCGGTGTCCACGATAAACATGTAACAGGGTACCCGGCTTGATTCAAGGTACCCCTGGACGGTGAAATACGTCAGCGAGAAATTCACCGTGAGCAGTACCGGGGATTCTTTTCCGGGATTTCCCACAGGATATATTCCGGGGTTCATCTGGATGGGTTTCTGTGGGTCAGTGTAGATATTCTGCCGAAGCGTCAGGGCAGCCACAGATGATGCCGGCCTGAGAGCCTGTGTTACGATAACGCCGGCATATTTATCGATACCGAGAATGAGCGCAGTGTCCTGCATCTCGTATCGTGTAGTGTCAAGGAAGACGGGGTAACCGAGTTCTGGTGCTGACCGGGCTATTGACTTCTGGCGGATTTCCGTTGAAGCCGGGATATAGTCCCTGAGTGAAGGAAACGAAAGGTCGAGAAGCAGGTCGTTAATACCTTCCGCGCTGCAGAGTTTTGTCATCTCACCGAGCGACTGGACGTCATTTGCACTGACCACAAGGGGGGACCCGAATTTTTTGGCCAGGGCACACATTGGTTTATAGGTCTCCTTCGTGGCTGAGTAGATAAGTGGGCGAAAGTTTCCACACTTGTTAAGGCCTTCTTCCTGCACAGCAGGGTCTGGTGCCATTAATACCTCGGGGACATGTGTCCCGGTGGCCTCAACAATACCAACGGCCTTGGCAAATAATTCAGGGTCTTTGCTTTCATTCGTTATCGCTACCCCTGAGAACGTTAAATCTGTCCCGACCCGGACAAAATGTTCTGAACCAACTCTCCGGGTAACCTCTTCAATTTTTTCTGCAGGCCAGAGGTCAGAAACCTTGAACATGATCCCGGGGGGATGATAGAATGTCTTCTCATGGCGGAAAACCACGAATTCCTCTCCAACTGCAAACCTCCGTTCTCCAACCCCTATCTTGACCAGCTGGATGGGGGGGCGGGTTGACGCACCAAGAATATTTTTTGCATTACTATCGAGATACGGGCATTTTTCCACATCCCCTTTACCGCTGGCAAGCTTCATTGCAAAGGTGAGGCAGGTCGGATCGCCGCATTCTTTGCAGTTCTTTTTTGGCAGCAGCTTGTAAATGTCAAGGGCTTTAAGAGCCATGATTTCAGGCCTCCCCGGGTATTTTACCAGCCCATAACTCACAAAACGCCTTCTTTAGCAGGGGAACGGTCTTCGGGTGCCGTACGCAGACAATGGATGCTCCCGCAACTGCTGAAGAGAGGGCTGCATAAAATTCCCATGCAACTGCAATATCATCCCGGATAACCGGGTCTGCTTCCCTTACTTCCTTAACGCTCAGTGAATCAGTTGCCGAGGTGATCATCGGCATGGCAAGATCGGTATCCCCTTTCAACGCGGCAGAGCGGATGCGTTCTATCACCGAATATGAATACTCAAATCCGTACCCGAGTGTCCCGGTATACGGATCGATAATAATTTGGTCTCCCCTGACACCGATTTCACGCAACAGGATATTGAGCTGTTTCGCAAGGTTGATGTCAATTGGGGATTGCGCAACTACGGAGTGATTGTAGGCCATCGCTGAAGCAGCAACACTCCGGTACCTCCCTGCCTCAGCTGTACCAAGGAGCAGGCGTTCACCCTGCCCGGCCTCGCCACAGCGCTGGAATACCTCTGAGTCAATTGCCGGTTCATTACTCCCTTCTACCACAAGAGGGAGCCCTGTCCCGGA
>JALOPT010000100.1 GCA_025453715.1 Methanoregulaceae archaeon
GCCACACCCGCATTTCATATACCGGTGCAGGCTGAATTTCCCGCGCTCTTCGAGACCTTCCTTCCGGAGCCGGTGGAGCACGGCATACATCATTTTTTCAGGCCCGCATACACATACCTGCGAGTACCTGTCCAGGTGGAGGTTATCCATACCCTGCACCGCGAACCCCATTTTACCGGCTGAACCGTCATCGGTCATAATTTTAAGTTCTGTCACATCATCCAGCTTCCTGCGGAACAGGAGTTCATCCGCAGTCCGCGCCCCGATAACGAAGGTTGATACCACTCCCGTCATGGCTAGAGGGAGAAGGGGGGCAGCACCCACACCCCCCGCAATGGCAAGCGTGCCATCCTTCAGTTCAAACCCGTTACCAAACGGGCCCCTGATCCCGAGGGCATCACCTTTCTCCATTGATAGCAGGGCCGATGTCGCATCTCCTGCTTTCTGGACGGTAATGGATGAGGGGGATGACAGTGCCATCGGGACCTCGTCAATTCCCGGGACCCATACCATGACAAACTGCCCGGGATTAAATGAGAACCTGTGATTGAACAGGATAGTAGAGACGGTTGGTGTCTCCTTAATTACCTCTGTAATACGGACACCTGCCGGGAGGTGATCACCCATGGGCACACCCCACGATCTCATCAGGAGGAACACCATCCGCAGCGTAGAGCGTGTCATATATTGAACGGAAAATATCCCGGTCATGGATAACAGCGCTGCCTATCTGGACCGCAGATGCACCGGCCATCATCATCTCAACCACATCATGAGCCGATGAGACCCCGCCACAACCGATAACCGGGATACTGCATGCATCGTAGAGTTCATAGACACACCTGACAGCGATGGGGAATACCGCCGGGCCCGATAACCCGCCGAACCGGTTGCCAAGGACCGGGCGCCTGAGATCGGTGGAGATCCGCATTGCCTTCACGGTATTAATTGCAACGATCCCATCTGCACCACCCCGTTCAGCAGCAACCCCGCATCTGGTAATGTCCGTGACATTCGGTGTGAGTTTCACCCATACGGGCATCCCGAGCGATTTTACCGCTTTTGTACATGATTCGACCATCTCTGGATCAACGCCGATTGCAGCCCCGTACCCTTCAGCATGAGGACAGCTCAGGTTGAGCTCTATCCCTGATACCATGCCCTTAAACCAGGAGGCGACCTCCCGGAATTCGGATGGGCTCCCCCCAAAAACACTTGCGATAACGGGTCTGCCATTCACCGGTCCGAGTTCAGTTAAAAAGTCCTTCGATGGGTTGGGAAGGCCCATCGCATTGATCAGACCGCCTTTAATCTCGCAGAAACAGGGGCCGGGATGCCCTTCATGGGGATATGGCCCGATAGATTTCGTGACCACCGCCCCTGCCCCCGTTGAAAGAACACGGGCAAGTGATGCACCGGTTGTACCAAGGATCCCTGCCGCGAGAACCAGGTGGTTGTCCATCTGAACACCACCTGCCGTTACACTACCGGTTTTCAGCCTGATCATCCAGAAGAAAGATAGTTTCAATTGTTTATTATTTATTCTCGTGAAAACCAATACTAGAAGTTATGACATGCCTTTCGGTACTGGGGGCAGGAAAGATCGGGGGCGAAATAGCGTACCTTGCATCTGTGCTCGGCATCATCGATGAACTGATACTCTATGATGTAAATGCACCGTTTCTCCGCGCTCAGGTGCTGGACCTGATGCATGCGGGTCTCGATATTGAGATCAGTACTGATCCCTGGAGAGCCAAAGAATCAGATATCTGTGTGTTTGCCGCTGGATTTCCGCGGGACCCCTCGGTAAAAACGAGGGCGGACCTCCTCCGCGTCAACCTGCCGGTCGCTGAGAGTTGCAGCAGACCACTCCACGATTATGACGGGGTCCTCATCACGGTAACAAACCCGATGGATGTGAACAACTATTTCTTCGCCGAAGAAACCGGAATAGACCCAAAGCGGTGCATCGGTTTCGGTGGCCAGCTCGACAGTGCCCGGTACGCAGTTTCCCTGAAGAAAAGAGAGATCCGGGGGCAGGCATGGGTACTGGGAGACCACGGCGAACACCAGGTCCCGGTCTTTTCCACCCTTCCCGAAAACGTCCCGGCAACCACCAGGGAAGAGATACTTGCTGAACTACGAAATGCAAGCATGGAGATCATACAGGGCAAAGGCGGCACCGTCTTTGGACCTGCGTGGCATATAGCGAACCTTATACGTATGATCAGCACAGACAGCCGTTCGCTTATTACCTGCTCATGTGTCCTCTCAGGGGAATACGGGATCGATGGCTGCTCACTCGGGGTCCCGGCACGGGTCGGAAGAAACGGGGTTCACAAAATAGAGGAATGGGATCTCGACGAATGGGAACAGTCCCATTTGCAGGCAGCTGCGGAAATAACCAGGGAACTCTGCCGGAGAGTGAATGACTGAACCCCCGGCATCTGGTCAGCAGCCTGGCGTCCCGCCGGGGCATGAAAACGCCCCTTGCACCTTGCAAATCGGAATCAACCAGGTGGAATACAGCAATACCCCGGATGGACCACTCATCCATATCTTTGGGCGGGACGAGAAAGGGCAGGCAATTCATCTCCAGGTAACGGGGTTTAAACCATATTTTTACGTCCCGGCCGGAGAGGCAGATGGGAAACCACTTGCACAATCAATCACCCCTGACAGGGAGAATACCTATTATTCGATTCACCGTGAACCATTGCGGCGGCTCTATACCCAGCGCCCCGGTGATGTGCGTGAACTACGCGAAAAATACCACCATTGTGAAGCTGACATCCCGTTTGCGACCCGTTTTCTGATTGATACAGGGCTTACCGGGGGTGTCGGGGCACCGTCTCCCGAAGCCAATTACCGGGACCTTAAACAGTCAGATATACAGTCACCGGCCCGTATCTGCATGCTCGATATCGAGTGCGAGGACGAGCGTGGTTTTCCCGAACCGGGACGCGACAGGATCATCTGCCTGACGGCCTGGGACTCGTTTGACGACCATTACACATCGTTCGTTTCGAGTCCCTGTGGTGATGCCTATGACTTTACCACCCGGATGGCAGCAACAGGGGGCCTGAAGAACGGCTGTTTTGCACAGGGGAAGCATACGATCTGCACCTATGCCGGTGAACGGGCAATGCTCGAAGGGTTTATCGACTATATCAAAAAAACGGACCCTGACATCCTCTCGGGGTGGAACTTCGTCGATTTCGATATGCCCTATATTACCGGCAGGATGGAAGCAATCGGGCTTAATCCAACCCTTTTATCACGGTTGCCGGGTCAGACGGAACGAAATGCGGTCCGCGGTCGTGCACTTTTTGACCTGCTGTCAGGGTATAAAAAAATGCAACTGTCCGAGCGCGAGTCTTACCGCCTGGATGCCATTGCCGAAGCGGAACTCGGTGATGCAAAAGTCCGCTATAAAGGCGGGGTTAGCGACCTCTGGAAAACCGATCCCGAGCTCCTCGTGGAATATAACTTCAAGGACGTCGAGCTCTGCGTCCGGATCAACCAGAAAAACAGCATTATTGAGTTTTACCGGGAGATCGCGCGGTATGTCGGTTGTCCCCTCGACCGGACCCTGAATTCCTCGAATGTTATCGATATCTACATCCTCAGAAAGGCCCATGGCCGCTATGTACTTCCTTCAAAGGGTTTTGCTGCTGCCAACGAGTTTGAAGGGGCCACTGTTTTCGACCCGAGCCGCGGCCTGCGTTCAAACGTAGTGGTCCTTGACCTTAAGTCGCTCTACCCGATGGCGATGATGACGATCAATGCATCCCCGGAGACAAAGGACCCGGCCGGGGAACTCCGGGCGCCTAACGGGATCAGGTTCCGGAAAGAACCGGACGGTCTGACGAGGAGTATCATTGCCGAGCTCCTCGGGGAGAGGGATGAGAAAAAGCGCCAGCGTAACCTCTTTGCATTCGGCTCCCCTGAATATATACTCCTTGACCTCCAGCAGAACGTCCTGAAGGTAATTATGAACACCTATTACGGGGTAAGCGGGTATACCCGGTTCCGTCTCTATGACAGGGAGATCGGTTCAGCAGTCACATCGGTTGGACGTGCGATTATCGAACATACGCGAAGTGTGATAGAAAAAGCGGGTTACCGGGTGATTTACGGGGATACTGACTCCTGCATGGTCCAGTTGCCCGCCATGGGCATTGAAGAAACGATCGCCAATGCACGGGTTATCGAAAAGGAGCTCAACGAAAGCTACGGGGATTTCGCGAAACGGGAACTGAATGCCGATAGTCATTTCTTTTCGATTAAATTCGAAAAGATTTACGGCAGTTTCTTCCAGGCCGGGAAGAAAAAACGGTATGCCGGCCACCTTACCTGGAAGGAGGGGAAAGTTGTCGATGAGATTGATATCGTCGGCTTCGAGATCCGGAGAAGTGACTATCCCCAGATCACCAAAAGGGTCCAGATGAAAGTCATGGAAATGATCCTTCACGAGGAACCTTTCGAAGAGATCAGGAACTACCTTGGGACGATTATCAGGGACTACCGGAGTGGCCGCTATTCCCTCGATGAGATAGGGATCCCGGGGGGTATAGGAAAGCAGCTTGCCGATTATGAGAATGACGACGCACATATCCGCGGTGCAAAGTATGCAAATGAACACCTCGGTATGGAGTTTTCAAAGGGGAGTAAGCCAAAACGGGTCTATATCAAGGGGGTTAAATCCAAGTACAAGAGAACCGATGTCCTCTGCTTCGAATACGGTGACCAGGTGCCCCCTGAATTTATGATTGATTACGAGATGATGCTGGACAAAACAATCAAGCAGCCGATCTCGAGGATCATCGAAGCCCTTGGATGGGACTGGGCAGCTATTGACCCTTCAAGGACCACCCTCGCACAATTTGGGCTTGGATAAAAAAAGGTGCGAGGGGCCGTTAATTTTGAAATACCCTGACAGAAGGTTTCGGGGAGAATCTCTATCATTCGAATGGGCTCATATAAGCTTGGAATTTAGAGAATTTCTGTGAACGTGATATACAGGTGATGCAGTTGACGGAGGAGTTTCTTGAACTTATCCAGGAGACCAAGATCAGAGAGCTTCTAAAAGACGCATCCAGGGAACGCTATGAAGCCAGTGGAGTCTGTCTGAAGGATGACTATCTCCATATTATTTTCGATGATTCTCCCCTCCTTTTACGTCTCCGGCGGGATTGGTGGTGCGATGGAGAGGGGCCTTCCCTCCTGGATTTGGATGGCACCGGAGCGGGTTATGAGGATATTACGTACCAATCATCAACCAGCAGGTGGTATTTACTCATCGAGGCAGCCAAAACGGATTCTGGGGCCTTTATGCCACGTGTCGACGAGTTTGACGAGTCATTCGCTTTTATTAAAAGTTACTGGCTGCCCTTCCAGCTCGAATCCGGTAATAAGGGGTTAGAAGGCTTGTCAACCCTTTATTATGCCGGGAATGAATATCTGCTTGGCCTGTGTGAGGGAAACAACTGCAAAGGCGGTGGCGCAGGTCTTCGACCAGGAAAAGGGCGTATACAGGCATTCCGGCGGGTTGGGGAGAACTGGGAATATGCGGGGACAATAAAACTACCCGGACAGGTTCGTTACAAGGACTACTCCAGCCTCGATATCCACAATGGCTGTCTGACAATTCTCTCGCAGGCTTCGTCTTCCATGTGGGTCGGGCGCCTCCGCGGGCGTTCATCCGGTCTGGATGATCTGTTCGAAGACGATGGCCGGTTGTTCCTGTTCCCACGCGACGAAAAAGGTCGGATTATATACTGCAACCTTGAAGGTGTGACCTGGATTGGAAACGATCAGATAGCTGTTGTATCTGATAAAGCCAAAGCTGGTCAGCCAGGACCTTGTGCCATTAAAGACCAGTCGTTACATATTTTTAGGGCTCGGGAATTCTGATTTGACTCCCGGGTCAGAGAAACTGAATAGTTGGTTAGACCAGGAAAAACCGGGCCTTTGCGGGCCCGTATCGATTCAGATGCTAATAATACTACCTTTTTTCCAATCAACACTCATTTGCCTGTTATTTTAAAAAAAACGGGGCGTATGGAGACCTGAT
>JALOPT010000101.1 GCA_025453715.1 Methanoregulaceae archaeon
AATTACCGCCCATACTAATGAAGCGGTTGTGATATACACAAGAATTGCAACTGCAATTGCACCGGTAATGGCCATTACATTATTGCCTGTCAGGGTTTCATTTGCCATATTGCACCAGACGAATTATCTGGCGCCATACTATACTAACTTCCCTGCCACCCTGGTGTGTGACATGGTATAAGGAGAGTTTACACCATACTAGTTTTTAAGAACCCGGTCGCTCGTTTCAGGGGACACCCGAACAACCATAAGGCAGATCCAGTCCCTCAAAGAAGATATTATACCTTCAGGAACAGACAAAAAAAGGAGATTAAATGACACCATGGATCAATACAAAGACAGGATATACTGCATGCATAGTGCTTGCTCTCATCATGATAATGGCAGTACCGGTATCCGCTGCAGAGAATGATAATCCAATTGTTATGTCCGGCCAGACTAACGATTCAATTAACGCCTATAACCTTGGTGCTGAACTGGCATCACAGGGAAAATTCCAGGAAGCCCTTCTTGAAACTGAAAAAGCGCTGGCGATTGAACCAAACTGGTCCCTGGCACTGGCACAAAAAGCAGGCCTGCAAAACGCCCTTGGGAAATACCAGGACGCATTGGCTTCAGCCGATGCGGCAATTGCAGCCGGCACCTCTGACATGCCCGATGCCATGGCCGCAGCGTGGGCAAACCGGGCCGATGCATTGGTTCACCTTGGAAGGTACCAGGACGCAATAGATTCTGCGAGTCGTGCTCTCATGATCGATCCCACCATTGAGGGGGCGAAAACGACCCGGCTCCTGGCAGGTAAAATGCTTGAGAACAGTGCAACAGCCTTGCCAACCACTACCAGGAAGGCCCCGGCCACCCTTGTACCGGTAATCGGCGCACTTTTTACCGCAGGAATTATTATCTGCCTCCATAAAAGGCAAATATAATATCATGGATTCACAGGTTCCGGAAAAAATCCAGACCTTTTTTCGTACCACATCACGGGTGTCAACAAGGTAAAAAAAGTAAACAATTATGAAAAGCAAGGTTACGGATCAGGTCGTACCCTTCAGTCCAAGTTCGTAGAGTACTGCATCCCCGAATTCTTTTGTCCCGGCCGAGCCACCAAGGTCACGGGTCCTGATACCACCTGAAAATACCTGTTGGATCGCATGCTCGACCGCATCCGCCCCGGAGATATCCCCTGCATACCTGAGGAGGAGGGCGGCACTCCGCAGTGCAGCAACCGGGTTTGCCACTCCCTGTCCTGCAATATCGGGAGCACTCCCGTGAACGGGTTCGAATAGGGCATAGTCTTCCCCGATATTGGCACTTGGCAGCATGCCAAGTCCGCCCACAAGGTAAGCGGCCACATCTGACAGGATGTCCCCGAACATGTTCGTCGTTACAATCACATCATACGATGCGGGGTGGAGAAGGACGTCCAGGCAGAGTGCATCAATAAACCGCTCATTGCATTTGACTCCGGCAACCGACGCTTCATGGAGGCAGATCTCACGGAAGAAAACATCAGACTTGAGCACGTTCGCCTTATGGCCGACAGTAAGCGTACGAGGTCCTGTAATACTGCAGGCAAACCTGGCAATACGCTCACATTCCCGGCGGGTAAGAAGGCGCAACGTAGTGGCCCTGTTCTCCCCTACTTCCTCGATCCCTGAATAAAGACCTTCCAGATTTTCACGTACCACAGTAATATCAAACCCGTCCCCTTTAACAGGTCGCACATTCGCAAAGAGATCGAGTTCCTTCCGAATCCTGACCACCACGCTCTGGTAATCGGGAGACGGGGGTGTTGTTACGGCACCAAAAAGAATGGCATCAGCTGATTTCAGCAGGGCAAGTTCATCAGCACCCATAGCCTCGCCAGTCCGTTTCCACCGCCCGTACCCGACTTCAACCGGGAAGAACTCGAATTCCGGGTGGAGACAACTCAGCACTTCCCTTGCGATAGGTATAACTTCCTGGCCGATGCCGTCACCGCATACGACCGCAATGTCCCTCACTTTTGCCATTACTCCGACCTCCAGCCTGCAACGAGCCCTTCGATTGCATGGAAAATATCTCCCGGGGTGGCACCCCAGTGGACCACGGCACCATATTTTCCGTTGAACCTCCCGATCCCACCGCGTTCTTTCTGGCAGCACCGGGTGATGAAGGGTTCCTCCCTGACCGTACCAATGGGGCATATATCAATCAGGGTGAAATTATCCCCGTAACATTCGCGATATATCCCTGAACTGGCCCTGCAGCCCGCTATCGTTTCACCACCCACCATCCGGTCTGCATCAAGAGTCCGGGAGAAACCTGCAGCCCTGCAGGGATGGACTTCTGCGCCAGTTTGTGAAATATCGGTCAGGTGGTGCACGAACATGATATCAAGTTCCCCGAACAGCCCGGTTGCCTCGAGCTCGCTTACCCGGGCTGACAGTGCAGGAAGCGGGGGCCTGACATCGTAGACGTGAATGGTCAGCATGGCCGATGGGTCCGGGTCGAGCACAAATGTCATATGTTCGTCATGGCCCGAGAAAATAGTGCAGCGTCGCCCGGATCCAGTTGCGAGCCTGATGAGTTCCGCCCGGTTGGTGATGTTCACACGCTCCGGGTACCAGGTAACATCCTCCCCGGAGGCGAGCACTTCTTCTGATATCACCTTCCTCATCAGCCCCGTTTCACCCGGGTCTGTCCTCACCCGGATGATCTCATGGCCAGGGCCAGTCTTGTGGACGAGGTATTCTGAAAGGAAATACACGCATTTTCCGCAGGGCTCCGTATCTGCATAACCAATCTGCTTACACTCACGGGGAAAGATCATTACTTCTTTGCCCTCCAGAGGGGTGCAAGGCCACCTGCACGAAGTATCTCCTGCATCCTCGTTGTAAGGGGCCTGATAAGGGTCCTGGCACCCCCGCAGGAGACAACCCCTTCATCGAGGTCTATTAGCACGAGGTCCCCACTGGCACACCGGCATTCCCCTTCGACAACCGGAAGGCCTACATTAATCGCATTCCTGAAGAATATCCGGGAGAATGAAGGCGCGACCACCGCAACCAGCCCTGCTTCTTTCAGGGCAACCGCTGCCTGTTCACGTGAGGACCCGCACCCGAAATTTCTGCCTGCCACGATTACTGACCCCGGCAGCCTCCTGCCAAGCGACGGGTCAAGGTCTTCGAAGACATGCTCTACCCAGACCTGCCGGTCCTTTGTACGGAGATACCTGCCGGCAATGATGACATCTGTGTCGATATCGGCCCCAAGACAAATCGCCTTCCCTTCAAGTTGCATGATTCACCTCCGGCACCGTCAGGACTCCTTTCAGGGCGCTGGCTGCAGCGGTCGCAACTGAGGCAAGGTAGATACTTCCGCCGATCCCCATCCGGTTCGTAAAGTTACGGTTAGCCGTCGAAAGACAGACTTCACCTTCACCAATTACCCCCATATGAGCCCCCAGACAGGGGCCACACCCGGGTGTCCCAATGGTGCAGCCGGCAGCCACGATTGTTGAGAGGACACCCTTATCAGCGGCTTTCCGGAGGACCTCTGCAGAGGATGGGATTACTATCGTTCTTACAACAACCTTTTTCCCTCGTACTATTGAGGCAAAACGCTGCAAATCTTCAAAGCGCCCGTTTGTACAGGTCCCGACAAATACCTGGTCAAGGTGCAGTCCTTCAAGTGATTCCACCGGTCTTGCCGAATCAACGCGGGGTGGAACAGCGACGACCGGCTCGAGGTCCCCTAAATCAATGCTGACCTCGTTCGTATACGTGCAGGGTTCGGGAACCTGTGGTTCAACCCGGTGACCGAATTCCAGGAGGTACGCCCTGGTCACGTCATCAGCGTAAAACAGTCCTGTTTTTGCCCCGGCCTCCGTTGCAAGGTTCGTTATGGTAAGACGACCTTCCATGGAGAGCGATTTCGTCCCGTCACCGATATACTCCAGCGCCTGGTATGACGCACCATCCATCCCAAGTTTTGATACTACGGTAAGGGCAAGGTCCTTTGCCTCAACTGCACCGGTAAATGACCCGGAAAGCCGGACTCCAATCGTTTCCGGTACCCGGAGCCACGTCATGCCCGATGCCCAGATTGCAGCCATATCTGTTGCCCCAACGCCGGTTGCAAATGCTCCGAATGCCCCTAGTGTGCAGCTGTGCGAGTCTGCCCCGACAACGATCTCCCCGGGGAGGACTTCTCCTTCACCCATCAGCTGGTGACAGATCCCACCCCCGATATCCGAAAAATGTATCCCCTGTTTCCTGGCAAACTCCCTCAGCTCTTTCTGGAGCGCTGCCGTGGTGCTGTTGTTTGCCGGGACGATATGGTCGAAGAGAATATACAGTCGTTCCGGGTGAGCAAGGCCCGGGCACCCCATATCCTTCCAGGCCTCAAGCGTCAGCACGCCAGTCCCGTCATGCACAAAAGCCCGGTCAATAGCTGCATCGACATAGTCCCCGGCCCTTGCACCAAGAATTCGTTCCGAAAGCGTCCTCATTCGTGTTTCCCCTCTGCCTTGATACCGTTAATCAGTTCAAGAAGGCGCTCTGGGGTGACAACTGTTTTATGTTCCCCTTCCGTTTTCACCCGTTCGAGCACCTGGCAGATCTGCTCTTTCGAGAGCTGGAACCCGAGGGCCGAGACCACGTACTCGAGGGCTTTCGACCCTGAATGTTTCCCAAGGATGAATTTACGCTCACCACCCACCATTTCGGGGGAAAAATATTCGTAGGTTTCAGGGTCCTGGAGGATTGCAGCAATATGGATCCCGCTCTCGTGAGAAAATGCATGGGCACCAACGACTGGTTGTGTCCTTGCCACCGGAATATTGGATGCCTTTTCAACCAGTTTTGAAAGGTCCTGGAGGTGAGTAAGGTCATACCGTTTTACCCCTGCTTTCATCCGGAGGGCGACAAGAACGGACTCAAGGGGTGCGTTACCTGCCCGTTCGCCGATCCCGTTAACCGTGGTATGGAGCTGGAATGCACCGGCCTCTGCGGCAGTAATCGTGTTTGCTGCTGCAAATCCCATGTCATTATGGCAGTGTGCACAGACAGGGACACGCACAGTTGATACGAGGTCCCCCATTACCTCGTACATTTCCAGTGGAGTCAGGCACCCGACCGTATCTGCAAAAGAAAGGAGGTGAGCACCGTGTTCCTCCCCCTGCAAAAATACTTCCTTCAGGAAACCCCGGTCAGTTCTTGAAGCGTCCTCCGCGGCAAAACGGACAGAGATACCATGGTCATGGACATATTCAACGATTTCCAGGGCCGTGCTGAGCACCACACCCCTTGGTTTTCTGTACTTGTGCCTGATATGGAGGTCAGAAGTTGCGATAAAAATGCTTACAAGGTCTACATCGCAGTCTATCGCACAATCGGCGTCCTCTTTCCGTGCCCGTGCAAGGCAGCAGACCCTTGCGTCGAGGCCCATGTTCGCGATCTCAGTCACGCATTTTTTTTCTTCTGCTGATACAATGGGAAAACCCGCTTCAATTACCTCGACCCCGACCATGTCAAGGACCCGGGCAATCGACTTCTTTTCATCACAGGTGAATGAAACACCCGGCGTCTGCTCCCCGTCCCGGAGCGTTACATCACAAATTTCAACATTCCACGGTTTCATGGTGTCTCCCTTCCGGACAAGCCCCTTCAATCACCACTACACGAGTCGATTCAGGAGGTACAAGGTATTCCCGGAGGCGGTTTTCGTCGTCAGCCCGGCAGGTTACCGGGTCAGCCCAGGAAATATAAGGCATGATATCGTATGCCTGCTGCCCCCCTGTCATCCCCATGCAGTTATTTTTCATTATTATGCACAGCAATGGTGTTTTTTTCTCATTCACGTCGATCAGCGCCGGAAGCCCGGAATGAAGCAGTGCATAGTCACCGGTTAGTGCAACACCCGTGCTTTTCGCGGCTACACCTATTGATGACCCCATGCCATAGCTGACAAGGCTTGTTTTAAATGGCGGGTTCATACAGAGTACGCAGCACCCGGCATCGCATATAACAGAAATCCCCCGTTCGTCCAGGATATGTATTGCAAGGATG
>JALOPT010000102.1 GCA_025453715.1 Methanoregulaceae archaeon
TTTGTATGATTATAACCCGGAAAATGTCACACAGCCGAAACTCCGGGATGCAATCGTGGAAATCGCCGTATGGTCCGGGGAAACCGGGCTTGCCTCGGCGATTACCTCCATTTTCACCGAAGAGTTTGAACCTGTCACCGCGCTTGGCGGATGGACAATGGTCGGTCCTGCCGTACGACTTCCCAGTTCTCCTTGTGATGGAGTTGCGTGTGTCCGGATACGGGATAACCCGGGAAGTATTACCAGAACGATCTCAACGGCAGGGTATTCCGGTATCACGGTTTCGTTTGATATGGGATCGCAAATGTCCACTCCTCCGGTAGTCTTTTCGACTTTTGAATGGTCACCTGATGGAGGGGTCACATGGAACCTCCTGAAACAGATCAACGCTGGTGATCCTGAGGATGATAATAACCTGCACCCGTTCACTTACTCGCTCCCTGCAGCTGCCGATAATAATCCTGCTTTTACATTGAGGTTCAGTCTTAATGGGGGAGCTAATGCTGGCGATATGGCGTATATAGACAATATTGAGATAGGGGGAATTGCCGATTAGTGTGATGAGTTTTTCGAAAAAGGGATGGGGAAAAACAAAAGTCCGCAACCGATCTGCCCTGGAAAATACTGCCGGACAACTCTATACCATTGAGGGAATCGCAGCCGGGCTGATCATGATCATGACCGCATATCTCGTGGTAAGCGCTACATCAGTATACACTGCCGGAGATACCCATATCAGCGATATGCAGCTCGAACAGCTGGGCACTGATGCGCTCAAAGTGATGGACGCCCCGGCTTCGAGAGGACAAAACAGCCTGCTTCAGGATATTATCGAAAAAACACCTGTGGGTACCAGTAATGCAACATTCGGACTGGTATTTTCAGATCTTACGAACAGCCATACCACCGCTGTGAAGGATCATATCCAGTATACGGCGAGTTATTCCTACCGGAATTTAACCGATCCGACGAATGCCGTGAGCAGTGCTTTCCTCCACTCCTCCCGTAACCTGAGTGCAGGAGAACATGCGGTGAGGGTCACCAAATGGGTAATTGTGAATAAGAAACTTCCGCCAAGCAGTCCGCTTGCGGACAGGGCCGTACTCGTGGAGGTGCTGATGTGGCGCGACTGAATGATGATGCACAGTGGATTATCCTCATGGGATTTTTAATCAGTTTCAGTTTTTTCTTCCTGGCGATAATTATCAACCAGTCTACGGTGGTCGGGCAGACTACTGCGGAGAGCGTTATCGAGTTTCCGAAAAATGATATCCGGGATCTTACCGGGATCATCACGTATAACACGAGTCGTTCGAACAGTACGGAGGTTGTAAGGGATATTCCGGTTATTGCACTCAGCCGGAAGAATGCAATAGTCAGATATACAGTGATTTTACCTCAATCTCCGCAGGACACGCATTCCTATGCTCTCATTCATTATAACAACGGGGTGACTGAATATGACGAGAACTGGACGTCCCTGTAAGCATCCCCATGCTGAATCAGGAGCGGCAAACCTGATTGAGTACATCATGATAAGCGGCGTACTCATGGGTCTTTTAATTGTGATGATGCTCCTTGTAAACACGAATATCATGGAGGATCCTGCAAACAGGCTGGTGTATGTTGCGTTTACTGACATAGGCAATGGTGTTTCCACCCGTATTGTTGATGTATATTCGATTGCCCCAAGAGACGGGACCATTACCACCCGTTTTGACATTCCTGATGACATTGCCGGGAAGGAGTATACGGTCGAGATCGGTCCAGGTGCAGATCCGGTAGACCAGGACGTGATGGTTTTCAGAGGGTCTGTTGAAACGCATGTCGCTCTTGCAGGTGTTGGTGCGACGAGAGGAGTTGCAGGAAATACAACGGGACGGGGAATGAACAAGATCAGTTATAATTCGAGTGGGTACAATGGATAAAACTACGAGATCAAACGAAAGCGGAGTTTCCGAAGCTATCGGGTTCATGCTTATCTTCGGTATGGTAATTGTCGGAATCGGTCTTGTGACACTCTACGGGTATCCTTTGCTCCTCAAACAGCAGGTGGGTGCTGACGAAAAAATCATGGAAAAGAACATGATCGTGTTGCAGAATGATGTAAAAAGCCTTGCCTACAAGACCGTGCCTTTCAAGGAGACCTCCTTAAAAATCGGGGGGGGGGCCCTGACGATTCACAATTCAAGTGCTGCCAACCCCTCATCAAATATCAGTATTGACAACGGTGTCGTTGCATCATACCTTCCTCCCTTCACGGTAAACACCAGGTTTACACCCGGTGAACTTCGGTATGAATCAGTCAGCTCCCAGACGGATATTTCGCTCCAGAATGGTGCAGTAGTACTGCGCCAGCATCAGGCTTCAGGATCTGTCATGCTTGCTGAACCCCGGTGGTTCTTTGATACGGCCACGAATACGATGGTCATTAATCTCGTCGAATTTACCAGCGAGACCATCATGGCAAAAGAAGGGATCGGCACTGTGCAGATGTCATTGACCGGAGAACCCTATTACAATGAAACACTCGTGCCAATGAACGGAAACATAACTCTAACCTACAATCCTGGCACAACGCAGGATTATTCCGTTGCATGGGATAATTATATCTGGAATACCTGGAATATCCCCCAGTCCTACAAAACGTATAGATTCGGAACTCCGGGCACCGGTAATCAGGTTATCTATTACCTGAACAATGCAGGTTCTACCCCGATGACCCTTGTCATAAAAATTTTCAGGGTCAATATAAAATCCATCTGAACCATCTTTTTTTTACTAACGTGGTAAAAGGGAGGTTAATGAATGACATTCCGGAAATGTCATTCTGATGGCCAGGTACGTTCCGACATTGCAAAAAGACACTCGGAGAGTACTAAAACGGAAAATTTCATATCACCGCTGACACTCTCACAGATGATGATGCCCTGAATAGCCTATCCCTCATGCCGAAGATCCGGCGGTTTTACCTGGTTTGGTAAAACGGTACAATCCCTTTGGCACTGCTATCCAGAATCGTGTGCCTTTGCCGGGATCCCCGGTTTCCCGGATAGCGATACCGCTCAGGGCAAGAATTTCCCGTGAAAGGAACAATCCGAATTCGGTATTGCCAAAATACCCTTCCTTAAAGATTTCTTCCTTTTTTTCCTCAGGTATACCCGTTCCGTCATGGTCGATGCTTATCCGCAAACCTTCAGGGGTCTCCAGGGCGGACATCCTGATTTCCGAGATATCACCGCCGAACTTGTTGGCATAATCTACAAGGTTGTAAAATACCCGTTCGAGGAGTTTGTCTGCATAGACTTCAACATCATGAATATCTATCAGGACCCGGTATCTGGATGTGTCATGATTCCCGTTTGCATTGAGGATCACCTGTTTGACGTTCTGCCATTGCGGAGCTTTGACACCGATATCCTGAAAATCACGGGTAAAGGTGATCTGTTGTCGGATGTTTTCTGCAGACCGTTTCATTTTATTAAAATACCCCCGGTTTTCAGGCTCGAAGGGGGTTTCCTCTAAGAGATCCATATACCCAAAGAGCGTCAAAAGTTGGCTTGATATATCATTTCGCGTAATCCGGCTCAGCAGATTTAATATTCTGTTTGTCTCGCGCAGGTTCTTCTCCATCTGTTTACGTGCACTGATATCCCCCGCAAAAATCCGGACGCCAATAATTTTTTCATCACGGATGATTGGCGCAGAATAGAGAAGCACAGGGAACCTGCTGCCATCTTTCTTTATCATAAGGTAATCGTTCCCGGAAGGTGGCAGACCTTTTAGTACCCGGGAAAAATTTTCCTCAGCCCTTACGCTATCTTCCTGGGCGATGATATTTAATATATTGACATTTTTCTTCAGATCGTCTTTGGTATAACCAAACTTTTCTGTAGCAACCGTATTGATAAACGTCAGGTTCAGGCCGTTATCTGTTTCCAGCATAACCTCAGGAAATTGTTCAGCAAATTCCTGGAACCGTTGTTCGCGTGATACCAGTTCCTTCTTATCCCTATCGATCTGGTCAATCATTGTATTCATTGCAAAAGCCAGATGTGCGATTTCATCATCTCCCGTTGCCCGGATATGGGATCTGCCCGTTTTGTGGAGGGTAATATCGTCAATATCAGAATTGATGGTTGCCAGACGGTTGAGTATCTGTTTATCCAGGAACCTGATAGTTATCAGTCCGATTACGAGCCCTATAGCGAGTTGCAGGAGAACGAAAATAAGAATGTCCCTCTTCCCCTGCTGGTAAATATCCCGGGGCATCTTGGTGCTGATGATGAATTTTCCCTTCTCGTTTATATCCGGTATGATCCTGTTTGCCTCAAGAGTATCTTCATCAAGAGGCCGGATTTGAAGTTGTGTGCTGGAAGATTCGGATAACAGGTTCCTGTCTGCTTCTGACAATGAAGCCTGTTCCAGGGGGATGAGGAGAACCTTTGCTCGTGTTGCATAAGCCAGCTTATCTGTTACTGTTTCTGAGAGAAATCTTCCCATTATAACAACGCCACGTGGCGGCCCGCTGAAATCACTGCGGAGAACCGGATAGCTTGAAAGTATCACCGGCCCCTGGGGAAGGTTTAAAAGACCCCCGGGCTGGGAAACGGTGACCAGATTCCGGAGTGGTGATCCTTCCCGCGCAAGCTCTGCAACAATATCTGGCCGGAGGGGTGTTACAATCCCGTTCTTCAGGTCAAATCCTTCCCCGTATATGATATCGCCCTGGGCATTGGTGATAATGATAAAATTCAGATGAAGGTTATGGAATGCCAGTTTCCCAAGGTTTACGGAGACATAGTCAGGTTTTTCCCCGTTGACAAAAGCATATGTATCGTCCCACGGGCCCCAGTCCTTGACGATTGTATCCAGGTTGTACATCTCATTCAGGAGGTTCTGCTGAACCAGATTTGCATAGTCGGTAACATAATCTGTTTCCATCTTCCGGTAATTATCTAAAAAATAAGTGAAAGAAATGATCATGAAAATGATGATTATGGCGATTATTACACCAGTCAGGATACCAAGTGTCTTTTTCCTGAGGTCCATGATATGTTATTTTCCTTTGAGGGGAATAAAATACCTATTATTCAAAAAGAAAAGTCAAACGTGTTTTCCTGAGTCCTTAAACGGTATTGCCCGAGAATTTTAAAGAAGAGTCATGGCCGATAATTTATAAAAAAAAAAAGGAGTCGCAACAGGAGGATTGGTCTCAGGTTGCTTTGGTCAAATCTGCCGGGTTATTTCTATCATTTTCCTTTATCTTGTCCTCAATTTTCTTTAATTTGGTTACATCAATAAGGGATACAACCGCTTTTTTCGTACCGGGAATGATCCCGATGGATAACAGGACAGGTTTTACGCTCGAATCACGGGTAATAAAACCAAATACGTACTGCGACGGAACTTTTTCCGGAGATTTCCACCGTTCACTGTTATAAGAAACCATTCTTTGCAGGTCTTTCTGGTCAACGAATATCGTCCATTTTATTTTACCTTCAATTTCATCTTTTGTATAGCCGGAAATCTCCTCAAATCTGCTATTGATGAGCGAGATTGTCTTATCCTCATCAATAATCATCATGGCAGTACCGGTATTTTCAAAAATTGCACGGTACGCTTTTTCCGATTCTGATATTTTTTCCTGACTTTTTCGGAGTTCTTCATATTTCTCTTTCAGTTCTTTCTCATAGGCACTGAGCTGTCCATACGCCGCCTGAGTTTCTTCCAGTGCCTGTTTTCGCTGAGTATTATCGATAAATGTTTCAAGCAGACAGTCACGCCCGTACAACCGGGTGGGAGTGACATATTTGATAATGGATTTCTTCGTCCCGTTAGCAGTAATCAGGGTGCGTTCGGAGTTATCAGCATAATGCCCCAGATCCGTGATCGGGCATTTCCCTGCTTCAGCGGGGCAGATGAACCCGTGGCAGACCTTCCCTATAATCTCCTCCTCCTCAGCCCCGATCATCTCCCTTGCGGCGGGATTTGTATCAACAATCACATGAGTTTTTGCATCTATGATAACAATG
>JALOPT010000103.1 GCA_025453715.1 Methanoregulaceae archaeon
ACCAGCTGGCAAAACGAATATAGCGAGTGAGGTCCCCTGTCCTGGGAAGATACATGGATCCCCAAAAGGTCAGGAAGACGATGATTCAGCCATTGGCGCATCTTGTGGTCCTTCCGGTAATAATATCTAGGCAGCCACGTATACTACCACGCAGAATAGCGGCCAGAATAGGGTAACAAGACCGAGAGCCAGTAAAATAACCAGCACAATCCGGATGATGTTCGGGTCTGTGTCGAGATATTCCCCAACTCCGCCGCAGACCCCACCAAGTATTTTTGATTTTCCAGACCGCGTAAGAGCTTTCATACTATCTAACGTAAGAGAGATCCCTTAAAAGAATTTTCTAATCGGTTTATTTTCCAGGCAGACCCCACAACTGAACTGCCACTCAGGACAGTTGGATCCCTCATTCATCAAAACCTGTCAGCATTCAGCGTCCTCATCTGTTCCAGTCAGAAGGGAACCAGCCGCAGTGGTATATCCGTGGGCGATTACCGATGCACCAAGAAGGGGTGCAAGACCATTGAGCCTGCTTATCATGATATCAGGCAATGGCAGGAAGCGGTCAATATACCTGTCTAACAAGGGGAGTAAAAGGTCGCTGTTATTTCGGATTACACTCCCATCAAGGATTATACGCGAGGGATCGTAGGCAGCAATGACATCTGATATCCCCCTTGCATTGATTCGGCCTAATTCCTCCATAAAATCATCAAGTCCTGCATATCCTGCCCGTACCGCTTCAAATATTCCGGGAGAGGACCGGGTCCTTTCCACGGATATCCCGGTATTGTTTTCCTTGCACCAGCGGGAAAAAAACTCAGGTAAATGCCTGCCGGACGCATATGCCTCCCAGTGCCCGGGGTGACCGCAACCGCACATGGCATTGTAAGTGGTATCAACATGAAAATGTCCTACCTCGGCCGCATTCCCATTCCTGCCGAGTAATATTTTTCCACCGGTTACCACGCCAGCACCGATACCTGTTGAAATAGTAATATACACAAAATCCCGGCACCCACTTCCATCACCAAAATACATCTCACCAAGTGCACCGGCAGGGCAGTCGTTCATAAGACGGACAGGGAGCCCGAATTCTTTAAAAAGCGGCCCAGATATAGGGATTTCCTGTAACGCAATATTGGGGGGATTAACAACGGTCCCAAGGTGCGGGTTAACCGGACCTGCTGCACAGATACCGATACCATCCAGTTCCAAAATTTTTTCCCCCGGAGAGACTGACCGGATCATTGTTATTATCGTGTCCACAATGTCTGACGGGCCTTCTGGTGTGGCTGGTGTCAGGGCTGAAATTTTCTTCCCTATTGCACCGTCTCCGGAGATTAATGCCACACGGATATTCGTAGCACCAAGATCAACGGCAATGACCGGTTTCATACTATTATTATGTAGAAACAGGAGTGAGATAGCACCTTCGGGATATGATCGATCCTATTGTACGCTACATGACTGTTCACCGGGGACGCATAAATCAAATAATCGATAGTCCCGCAAGCTGCATATCATCAATCAAGGCTATAAAAGACCAGATCATTCTCATGGATTCGTATCACAAAGCATAAAGCAAATACGCATAAATTGGAATACAACGGCCTCAATCAGGGTCGTCTGGGAAGGATAGGACAATGGTAGCTTTAAATGCAGAGATTAAAGAGACATTCGGAAAGGTCAAGCTGTTTCCGGTTGCAACTTCTTCAAAGGCAGGGATACCCAACGTGGTCCCTATCGCATTCGTAGTCCATATTGATGACGAAACGCTATGGATGGCAGATAATTTCATGAATAAAACGCTTGCAAATGTGAAGGAAAACCCTCATGTTGCAATTTATTTGTACGATACAGACAGCAAGAAGTGTTTCCAGATAAAGGGGACAGTTATTGTAAAAACAAGCGGTCCGGACTATGAGAAAATGAAAAAAATGGTCCACGAAAAGAAACCGGGCCTGGCGGCAAAGTCGCTCCTGGTGATGAAGATTACCGAGGCATTCAACTGTGCTCCCGGGCCTGATGCAGGAAAAAAAGTGCTCTGAGGTAAGGATTATTTAGACCAGATCGATGAAATCCCTCCCTTTTTCAGGGTAATCATCCGAGTCTTTTGACAGATATTTTTAAATTGTAAATAAAAAAAATCCTTTAGTTTTTTCTTTGTAATAATTTTCAGGATATTCCCGTCATTTTATTTTTTGTTAAGACGGGCCTGGTTCCTCTGCATCACCAGGCGGGCCTGCATACCATAATAATGCGATACCCCGATTGCATGACACTGGTCAATAGAACTGCTGTCAAAAGATACAAGGTCATCAGAATATATGGCATCCGGTGAAGAACGCCCTAATACGCGGATACTCCCCTTATAAAGTGAAAGTTCAACTATCCCGTTCATTCGTTCCTGGGTAGTATCGATAAATGCATTCAGTGCATGGTACAGGGGTTCATGAACAAGGCCCATATACGCCAGTTCCGACCACTTTTCATCAATCATCTGCTTGAACTGGAGTTCTGCCCTGGTAAGAACAAGCCGTTCAAGGTCATGGTGAGCGAAGAGCAGGGTGCTTGCCGCAGGGTGTTCATACACCTCTCTTGCTTTCAGGCCGAGAATGCGGTCTTCTATCATGTCATTCCGGCCAATCCCGTTTTTCCCCGCAATCCGGTTCAGATCCTGAATAAGGTCATACCCTTTCATCCGGGTGCCATTAAGAGCCACCGGAACTCCCTTTTCAAATTCTATTTTTATATTTTCTGCTGAATCAGGAGCTTTTTCGGGAGCGACCGTCCAGAGATAGATCTCCTCAGGGGTGTGGTACGAGGGGTCTTCGAGCCTTCCCCCCTCGATACTCCGGCTCCAGCAGTTCTCGTCCATGCTCCAGGGCTTGTCTTTCGCGACCGGTACCGGGATATTATGCATCTTTGCATATTCGATCTCCCAGTCCCGTGTAAGATTTTTTTCCCGGATAGGGGCGATAACATCGAGCCCTGCTCCCCTGATGATAAAATCGAATCTCAGCTGGTCATTCCCTTTACCCGTGCATCCATGCCCGATAGCGGATGCTCCTTCTTTCCGTGCAACAGCAACAACCTCTTCAGCAATCAGGGGGCGTGCCAGTGAAGTCCCCATCGGGTATCCCTCGTATGAACCGTTTGCTTTGATTGCAGGGAAAAGGTACCCGTTCACGAACTTCTCACGTACGTCTAGGGTATAGTGCTTATCAGCGAACCGTTCGCCTTTTTCTGTCGCTACCGCAATCTCTTCATCCCGCTGGCCAACGTTGACGGCCACGGTAACTACCCGGTCATAGTGATAGTCCTCCCGGAGGAGGGGGATACAGATAGAGGTGTCAAGCCCGCCACTGTATGCAAGTACAACTGTTCCTTTTCCCATTGAATTACTCTCCAATATAATGACTGATAGGTTCGAGGGTGATTTTTTCCCTTTTCATCGCATCGATCGCATGTGCTGCAGCTTTCGCTGCCTGAAGCGTGGTGATGTAGGGAACGGCATAGTCAACCGCGGCCCGCATAATCTGGTAATGGTCCTGCCTCGATTGTTTTCCTTTCGGGGTATTGATAATCAGACGGATCTCCCCCCTCCTTAGCAGGTCAATTACATTTGGTGAACCTTCCTGTACCTTGCGTACAAGGTTGGCTTCAATCCCTGCCTGCGTGAGATATTCAACCGTTCCGGATGTCCCGTACAGGTTCAGGCCAAGTCCTTTCAGTTTCCGTGATATGGCAATTGCTTCGTCTTTCTGCTCATTCGATACGGAAATGAATACGTTGCCCTGCATCGGGAGTTCATTGTCGGCGGATATGCTTGCCTTGTAGTAAGCACGGCCGAAATCGTAATCGATCCCCATAACCTCGCCGGTACTTTTCATTTCAGGGCCAAGAACCGTGTCGACGCCAGGAAGCTTGTTGAACGGGAGGAGGACTTCCTTAACCGCGACGTGCTTTATGTCCCGCTCCTTGTAACCAAGGTCTGCAAGTTTCCTTCCCATCATTGTTTTAGCTGCGATTTTCGCCAGGGGAATACCGGTAGCCTTACTCACAAATGGTACAGTCCGGCTGGCCCTCGGGTTTGCCTCGAGGACATACACGATATCGTTTTTTACAGCCAGTTGAAGATTTACCATCCCGACCACGCCAAGCCCAAGGGCAATCTTCCGGGTATACTCCTTTACCCGCTGGATTACCGATTTTGAAAGAGACTGCGTAGGGATTACGCATGCTGAATCCCCGCTGTGTACACCAGCTTCCTCGATATGCTCCATGATGCCGCCGATAAGAACCTCGTTTCCATCACAGACGGCATCAACATCAAGTTCAATCGCATTCTGGAGGAACGAGTCAATTAATACGGGGTGGTTACGGCTGACCCTGACCGCTTCTTTCATGTAGGTATCAAGTTCCGTCTCATCGTGGACAATTTCCATTGCCCTCCCACCGAGAACGTAGGAAGGCCGCACTAGCACCGGGTACCCGATTTTTTTCGCCTTTTCACGAGCTTCTTCAGCAGAAAACGCTGAAGAATTGGGGGGGCTTGGAATATCCAGCTTGTCCAGGAGAAGGCTGAACCGGTCACGGTCCTCTGCGATGTCCATCGCATCCGGAGTAGTACCGAGAATTTTTGTGGCTAGGTTAAGCCGCCTGATCTCTTTTTCAATAGGGACTGCGAGATTGACAGAGTTTTGTCCGCCGAACTGGACCATTACCCCATAATAATTGTCTGATTTCAGGATATTCATAATGTCTTCAAGCTGCATTGGCTCGAAGAAAAGCCGGTCGGATGTATCAGAATCAGTAGAGACCGTTTCAGGGTTGTTGTTAACAATATGGACTATTACCCCTGCTTCACGGAGCGCCATTACCGCGTGGACCGTGCAGTAATCAAACTCAATTCCCTGCCCGATTCGAATGGGACCCGAACCAATGATAAGCACTTTCTGCTTTGTATCGGGAATTATCTCGGTCTCTGTATCCCACGTGGAATAGAAATAGGGAGTACTTGCAGGGAATTCTGCAGCACACGTATCGACCATCTTGTAAGTTGGAGCACCAGTAATTTTTCCTATCTCGTTCCAGCTTTTCCCTGTAAGTTCCATGAGTTCAATATTTGAGAACCCGAAAATTTTGGCCCGTTTTATATCTTCGGTACTAACATTCACTGCGAGGTCCTGCTCAATCTCTACAATATTCCTGATTTTTTCAAGGAAAAACGGCGTGATTTTTGTCAGGTTAAAAATTTCATCTACGGTAAAACCCTGGCGGAATGCATCGAAAAGGCACGCAAACCGTTCATCAGTCGGCCGTGATAAGATCATCCGTATTTCGCTCGGGTTCGTATGAACAGTCACATCGGTATCCACTGAACGGAGAGCCTTTTTAAACGCCTCTTCCAGTGTCCGTCCGATTGACATTACTTCCCCGGTACTTTTCATAGCCGTGGTAAGAGTCCTGTCAGCACTCTTGAACTTATCAAACGGCCACCGCGGTACTTTGACCACGACATAGTCAATTGACGGTTCAAATGACGCCATCGTGCATCCGGTCACACTATTCCTTATTTCGTCGAGACGGAGACCAATTGCAATTTTTGCCGCCACCCGGGCAATAGGATACCCGGTTGCCTTTGAAGCAAGTGCAGACGAGCGTGAAACACGGGGATTTACTTCGATAACCCGGTAATCACCTTCTTTAAATGCAAACTGGATATTGCAGCCACCCTGGACATCAAGGGCACGGATAATTTTGATGGCTGCTGAGCGCATCATCTGGAATTCATCATCCCTTAACGTGAGGATCGGGGCGACAACGACACTTTCTCCGGTGTGAATCCCCATCGGGTCAAGATTCTCCATCCCGCAGATGATCACACAGGTATCAGATGCATCTCTCATGACTTCAAATTCAATTTCCTTCCAGCCCTGCACACTCTGTTCTATCAGCACCTGGTGAATTCTCGACCGGTTAAGCCCGAGTTCTGTGATCCTG
>JALOPT010000104.1 GCA_025453715.1 Methanoregulaceae archaeon
GCCGAGAGCAAACCTCGTATCAGCCGCAGTAATGGTAGTTTCCGCAGGGAGTACCTTTCCGATCACTTCCTGGTCCTTGATCCCCGGGAGGCTGTTTGTGAAAAGGTGGACCATGTCCCCCCTCACCTGGCCGTCGGATATGATATCGATTCCTGCCGTTACCTGATCTTCAACGGCAGTTTTTACTGCAGAGGAAAGCGGGTCAAATAATGTCCTGATCCCATGACCGCTGACCACCGGGTAACTGCCGACCACCGTTGTAGGGAGCAGTATACCAAAGGGAACCGTCTTCTTCATGGCACAAGCCTGTGGCGATCCCTCGGGAACAGCACGGCCTCGCGGATGTTCGAAAGACCAAGCATCGTCATCACAAGCCGCTCCGCACCGAGCCCCCAACCGGCATGGGGAGGCATACCATACCGAAACGGGTTTAGGTAAAATTCGAAACTGTCGGAAGACAACCCTTTCGCGCGTATCTGGTGGACAAGCTGGTCGTGCCTGTGGACACGCTGCGCACCGCTTGAGAGCTCCATTCTCGGGTGCATCAGGTCAAAGGCCTTGCAGACCGAGGGGTCATCCTCGTAAGGCTGGGCATAATAGGGCTTAATCTCCGTCGGCCAGTCGGTGATGAAGTAGTGTACTCCCATCTCTTCCCCTATTGCCTTCTCGGATACGGTCCCGATGTCATCCCCGTATTTTATGTCCTCCCCTGTAGTCCTCTTTGCAATCTCAATTGCTTCAGGGTACGGGAGCCTCGGGAACCCGGGTTCCGGGACGGGTAAGTCCGGGATTTCAAGGGCAGACAGCTGGTCACCGCACTGGTCAGCTACTGTTTTGTAGGTCGTAATGACCAGGTCCTCGAGGATATTCATTACCTCGAGGTGGTCGGCAAACGACACCTCCATATCAATGGAGGTAGCCTCGTTAAGGTGTTTGGTGGTATTGTGCTCCTCGGCACGGAATATAGGGCCGATTTCAAATACTTTCTCGAACCCTGCAGCCATCATCATCTGTTTATAGAGCTGCGGGCTCTGGTTAAGGAATGCCTCACGCTCGAAATAGGCAATCGGGAAGAGTTCTGTCCCCCCTTCTGTTGCTGCAGCGACAACTTTCGGTGTCGTGATATTGATAAAACCGCGTGAGAAGAAGAATTCATACACAGACCGGGTTACGGTGCTCCTGATCTGGAACACGGCACTGACACGGGGCCTGCGGGCATCGAGGAACCTTGCATCAAGGCGGGTATCAAGATCTGCCGGGACTTTTTCGACAACATCGAGAGGCATCGGGCTTCCACTCAGGGAGATAATCTCGAATGAATCCGGAACCAGCTCCCTCCCGCCCGGGGCTTTATCGATTGGTTTCACCGGCCCTGATACCCGTACGACTGACTCTCGTGATACGGCCTTAACTGCTGCAAGGACTGATTCTGATGCTTTCTTTTTTGGTATTGTGACCTGGATAATGCCTGTCCTGTCCCGGATCAGCAAAAATGTGAGGCCCCCGAGGTCACGGACTTCGTGGACCCAGCCGATGATCTCTGCCTCACCGGTATCCGGATGTACGGCATGTATTGGTATACGCATATTAAATCGAGTACAAATGAAACGTGGGAGGTAATTGTTTTTGCGGGGTGACACTCCCCTCATGAAAGAATATTGTCCGGAATGTAATTTTTTATCCGTGAAACCGGGGTAAGAACCCGTGAATGGCCTCCCACATCACCCGGTGAAAATTTTTTCGAGAATTAGCTCCTCGGTAGATGCCTGTTTTTCAATTGCAGACCTCCAGTGATCCGGCCTCTCCCACCGGTACCAGTCCTGCATCGCCATCATGACAAGCCACCGGTTGGTGGCATCGATACCGGACTGGTAGAGATCGTAATACAAATCCGGCCCGGGATTTTTATTGAAATCCGTGTTGAGGCTGAGCTTGAGGATATTAGACATTGCATCGCCTACGACTTTCGTATGGTACCAGTGGGACTGGCTCCAGCGGCTGTCCATCATCTCTTTCATATCGAGTGCCCTGAACTGCTGGAGTTCCGGGATGTTGATCATGGGATTTAAGCGGTACTCAGAGAGGGTATAGGCAAGGATCATGTCCCTGGCATAGTAGATCGAGTTATGCATAACGTAATACCGCTGTGGAAGGCCCTGATTTTCCTTTTCGAGGGCATGCATCTCGTACATGCTCTCCCTCATCAGGAGGTACACCTGGGAATTCCTCATAACAGGGTATTTTTTTGAAATGTAGATATTTGATAAAATTGACCAGGGGACCTCAGAAAGAGTATTCCGAAAGAGCAGGAAGAGGTAGAAGAGCAGTTTTTTCCGTTGTACGATCTCAAGGCCCCTCGTGTTTTCGTCCTTCAACACATCGAAATAGACCTGTTTCATCCCCTCGGCTGCAGATTTTTCGTCAAATGAAAGCACCTGGAGTTCATTCTTTCCGGCTGCGATACCCTTGAACAACAACTCGATGCAGTTTTTTGTAATCACGAAGTCCTTCAGCATCCCGAGTTCGTTACTCGAGAACAGGATCAGGTTTTTCCCGGTCCCATAGGTATAATCATCAACCAGGAGGCCCTGGTCTGGTATATTGTCCTGGCGTCGCAACGTGATCCCGATCCCAAGCAGATCTTCAACATGAGCCAGCAGCTCAGTTAGTTCATCAGAAAGATTGTAGGGACTGCTCATGGGAATCACGTTTAGCCCGTGGTACCAGGATCACAGCCTCCCCACTTTCCGGGGCCGGCCGGAAATGTTCCTCCGGACTCTGTTATTCTTTCTATATCTCTTTAGTGCGGAATAAATTTTTCATTAGGCAAGGCATATGCGCAGGGAAACAGCTGGAAACAAGAGCAAGGCGTGCCTGAGAAATTTCCGATTTATCTTTTAATTCTTTCTCCCGCAAAATTTGAATAATACCGGGATGTTCCCGGCTGCTTCCATGACCGGGAAAAAACAGGGGCGTCATACCCGGGCCACGGTAAAAAAGAGCTATTCTTCCGGATTGCACTCCCCGGGAGGGGCTTGTCCCTGATCGTGCTGGTGGCGCCGTGATGCTGCCTGGATAGCTGAGCGGACTACCTGGGTGAAGCCCGGGACCTCGGTTACGATAAAATGCCAGAGCAGGAACGGGTCTGCCCCGAAACGTGCTTCTGCAATACTCTGGCTGATCCCCTCCACCTCTTTCCATGGTGCGCCCGGGTACATCTCTTTCTGCGGCCCGGATATTCTCCTTACCGCGAGGCTCATTATCTGGAGGCTCCTCTCACATGCCCGGCGCAGCAATGATTCCCTTGCAAACGACTCAAATGCCATCCCCTTGCATCGTGCCTGGAGGAAATCAAGCTCCCCGAGGACCTGCATCAACGCCTCCTGGTCGACTTCACCCATCTCAGGATCGAACGAGGCGGCCGCCGGAGACTCCGCAAGCACCCGTGTGGTGATCAGGTTGACTTTCGTCGAAAAATACTCCTCAAGGTGCCACCTGAGTCCGAGGTAATGCCGGTAGGTCTCAAACCCCGGAGAGAACTCTACCATGAGCTCTACCGCATCAACAGGAATTGCATCTCTCCGCGCGAACGCACCAAACATTCCTATTTTTTTAACCCCGTACATACGCTTGATTATTGGAAAAATCGTGTTAAGTCCGACAAGGACTTCTTCCGCCATTGAAACATCCGGCGCCCGTATTGTTACCATACCTCTCCCCGTATCTGAACCACTTTTCAGTTATAACAACTTAAACCCTCTACTGGTGTCAGGTAGATCCCCCTGGTAACACAGGCAGGAAGGAGAACGCCCCTTCACAACGCGCCCTGCCCGGAAAACCCTTATTTTATCCATTATGCTCTTCAATAAGCCCAAAAATTCCTTCGGCAAGTTCACGGCTTTTTTCTTCACCTGTCATCATGGTATCAAGACGGGTCGCACCCGGGACGTTCACGGTGTCGCGTTCGTCCTGCACAAACAGGTCGAGGAAGTCCCGGTACAACTCCCATGTGCCCAGCGAGGACGGGGAGAACCCTTTTGCTTTCATGAGCTCTCCGGCAGGCCCGCTGAAGGGGGCCTCTCCGATAAACGGGCTTATTGCAATGACATACTGTTCGCGTAACGCCTCCCGTACACCCTGGCATTCGAGAATCGGGAGGATACTCGTAACCGGGTTACTTGGGCCGATTATCACGGCATCCGCTTCGGTAATCGCCTTGATTGCGTCCTCTGTTGCGGGAGGTGGTAATTCAGGGACTCGTTTCACCGCGTCAACGGGGATGGACCCCCTGCAGCGCACCCAGTACTCCTGGAAATGAATATATTCCCCGGATGACCTGACCATGGTGGCAACCGGTGAATTGGTCATAGGCAGGACCCCGGCCTTAATGCCCATGTTCCTGCAAAGGATGACGGTCGCCTCGGTTAGGGTTTTACCCTTATTCATGAGATCTCCCCTGGCAATCTGGACGGCACGGTCACGGTCGCCGATGGCGATATATTCGTCGGCCCCCAAATCGAGAAGGGCCTTGTGAGTGAGGAAGGTATAGCCTGCAATCCCCCACCATGTCTCCGTATTGAGGACGCCCGCAAAGAGGTACATCACGGTATCAATATCAGGGGAAAGGTGTCCGCCGGATATCCAGACATCCTCGGCGGTGTTCACCACGACATTGATTTTCTGGTCATCCGTATGATGCCGGACCCCGCGGAGGAGTTTCGGTGTGCCTGTCCCGCCGGAAAGTAAGGTAATCATTACTCAATAGGTTTATCTTCTCTATATCAAGATTCTTTAGCGGTCACGAGAGATGAAATCGATCAAGGACCCGGTCCACGGGTATGTGGAGGTAGATGAACCTGCCATCACGCTCCTTGACTCTCCACTACTGCAGAGACTCCGCCATATCAAACAACTGGGTTTCTCCTATCTCGTGTACCCGGGAGCAAACCACACCAGGTTCGAACACTCGCTTGGCACAATGCACCTGGCCGGAGTGATGTGCCGGCAGCTCGGGGTGCCCGAATACGACCGGCGGCTCATCGTAACAGCTGCACTCCTTCACGATATCGGGCACGGACCATTTTCCCATTCGATCGAGCCGGTAATGGAAGAGCTGACCGGCCGGAGCCATCACCAGATTGGAAACCTGCTGAAATCCGATGCCCTTGCACCCCTGCTTGAAAAAATCGGGGTTGACAGGAATGAACTTGGGGAGGTGCTTGCAGGGGAACACCAGTTGTCGGGCATTATCCACGGGGAACTGGACGTTGACCGCATGGACTACCTGCTGCGGGATGCCCACTACACGGGAGTCCCGTATGGCACGGTCGATGCCCAGCGGCTCATCAGGAGCACACTCCTGTCAGAAGAAGGAATCGTTATCCACGAAAGCGGGATCAATGCTGCCGAATCACTTCTGATTGCGAGGACGCTGATGAGGCCTGCAGTATATTTCCATCATGTCAGCAGGATTGCAGAGACGATGTTTAACCATGCAGTCTTATGCCATCTCGAAAACAAGTCCCCGCCTGAGGTGAACGGGATGATGTACATGGATGATGTCTCCTGTATCCATGCCCTCCGCACATCTGACTGCAGCGTATCGAGGGAGTTTGCAGAGCGGATATTCTGTCGGCAACTCTATAAACGGGCGCTCTATGTCGGCCGGGAGCAGGTCAATATCAAGGCACTGGCGGAATTCCGGGGGATCCCGGCACAGCGGGAGATCGCGGAGGAAATTGCAGGGATCGCAGGTGTTGACCCTTCATTGGTGCTTGTTGATATCCCGGAGCTGCCGTCAGGGATGTCACTCCATGTCCAGGTGAAAAACCGTGAACGCGTGGTGGAGCTGGCCGAAGTCTCTCCACTGCTCAGTACTCTCAATGACAACCGGCTGGAGCAATGGCGTCTCGGGATATATACACCTCCCGGACTGACCGATGAGGTGGAGATTATAGCATCATCAGTTTTCCATGTGAAACCCGTGACGATGCAGG
>JALOPT010000005.1 GCA_025453715.1 Methanoregulaceae archaeon
ATTCAGGAATTTTCTTGGCCAGATTAAAACCGACCCCCTCTAATTGGATTAATTGGAAAAGCAAAAAGCACATTAAAACATCGAAACTGGATGATTCCAGTAAAAGCCATAAAAAGAATCAGGGATCATTAAACCAGCAGCAGAAAATCTCTCTGTTGTCTGAAGTACCCATTTTGAACAAATCCGATTTGTTTTTAAACCAGCCTTTGGAATATAACCCCCAAATTATTTTTAACAGTTCCTTTATCTTGCATTGATAAAAAAAGGTGGTTCTGATAGTGTTTATTTAGGCAGTTTCTGGATGCGCGGTACTGGTTCTTCCACTGTTCAGAAAAGTTGAATACTTGAAGAGCATAACAGGAACAAAGACCAAATTAAATTATTTCCAGTGGAAATAACAGGGTCTTGATCGACGAAAAAAACGATTAGATTTTATGCACGAATATCTAAGGTTAAGCTCCACTGGAAATTATGCCCGAAGACAACGACACATCAGTCGGACTTTTCAAAAAGTTCCTCACAAACAATAAAATATTCAAAAACCGGGAGGTCCTCAGGCATTCCTACAGGCCAAATATTCTACCTCACAGGCGGCCACAGATTGATCAGATAGCCTCAATACTTGCGCCCGCCCTGAAAAACGAAACCCCCTCGAACATTCTTATTTACGGGAAGACCGGGACGGGAAAAACGGCCTGTGTCCGTTATGTTGGTTCTGAACTCGAAAATGCAAGTTCCCAGATGGGGACTATATGCCGGGTTGTACACCTTAACTGCGAAGTTATCGATACACAGTACCGGATTCTTGCCCAGATATCAAAGTGTATTCTTGGTCCGGATGAAACGGCAAGCGATAAGCTCCGTGCCCATATCCCGATGACCGGCTGGCCGACAGACCAAGTGTACCAGGAGCTGAAAAACCAGCTGGAGTCGAATGGCGGAGTCCTCATCATTATTCTTGATGAAATTGATAAACTGGTAAAAAAGAGCGGGGATGAGACCTTATACAATCTCACAAGGATCAATACCGACCTGAAAAAGTCCAAGGTGAGCATGATTGGGATTTCCAATGATTTGAGCTTTAAGGATTTTCTTGATCCCCGTGTCCTTTCATCGCTCAGCGAGGAAGAACTGGTGTTTCCACCCTACAATGCACCTCAACTCTGCGATATTCTACAACAGCGTGCAGAAGCTTCCTTCGTTGAGAATGCCCTGGATGAGGGGGTTATACCTCTCTGTTCAGCTCTTGCCGCCCAGGAACACGGGGACGCCCGTCGTGCACTTGACCTCCTGCGGGTATCAGGAGAACTTGCTGACCGGGCCGATACTGACAGGGTCACCGAAGAGCATGTAAAAATGGCCCAGGCCAAGATTGAGAGCGACAGCATGATCGAGTGTGTTTCAACACTACCCACCCAGAGTAAAGTGATCCTATATTGTATGCTCCTCCTTGACCAGACTGGCCAGAACATTTTTACAAGCGGGGAGGTGTCCCGGGTTTACCAGGATATTGCCCCGAAAATAGATATTGACGTCCTCACCCACCGGAGAATTACCGACCTCATCAGTGAACTCAACATGCTTGGGGTTATCAATACCCGTGTTGTCAGCCGTGGTCGTTATGGAAGGACAAAAGAGATGTGGTTTGACGCGAATACCTATAAAATACGGGACGTAATTCTCAACGACCCAAGGTTAAGTCAGCAGGGTCTCGCCCAGATTGATACCAACTGGGTAAAGAGCCTGTTCAGGTGAATAAAATGGACGAAAAAGATCTTCTCCTCCTCCAGTTACTTGAGGAAAATAGTCGTGTATCGGTCAATGAGCTCGCGGTCATGACAGAAATTCCTGCCATGGATATTGAAAGCAGGATAGCAGCCCTGGAAGATGCCAGGGTAATCAGAAAATATTCGGCAGTTATTGACTGGGAGCGGGCAGGGAATGGGGAGGTCTGGGCCATTATCGAACTGAAAGTCAACCCTGAACGGGACTTTGGGTACGACCGGATAGCGGAACGGATATCAAAATTTAAACAGGTACGCTCACTTCGGTTAATCACCGGCACCTACGATTTCCAGCTCCTGGTCACGGGAAAAAATATGCAGGAGGTTGCAAGGTTCGTTTCAGAACATATTGCACCCATGGACAGGATCCGGGAAACTGCCACCCATATCATCATGAAAAATTATAAAGAGAATGGAAATATCCTTTGCGGGCACGAAGGGACCGAACGCATTCCGTATTCGTTCTGAAGGTGGGCAGAATGAGAAATTTCATCTCAAAATCGGCGGAAGCGATACCCCCCTCAGGGATCAGGAAATTCTTTGATCTCGCGCTTACGATGGACGACGTGATCTCCCTTGGTGTAGGGGAACCTGATTTCACCACTCCATGGAACGTCTGTGAGGCAGGTATCTATTCCATCGAACAAGGCACTACATCATACACCTCAAACAGGGGCCTCCAGGAACTCCGGAACTCGCTGTCTGAATATCTGAAAAGTCATTACGGGCTCCATTACGATGCAGACAGGGAGATGATCATTACCAGCGGTGTTTCTGAAGCCCTGGATATTGCAATACGGGCTGTGATTGACCCCGGCGACGAAGCCCTTGTTACTGAACCTATTTACGTGTCGTATGCACCGTGTGTGTCACTTGCAGGTGGCGTACCGGTCCCGGTACCGTGCCACGAGAAAGACCATTTCAGGCTCACGCCGGATGCACTGATGGAAAAGGTCTCTAAAAAGAGCAAAGTTCTGATCCTGAATTTTCCGAATAATCCTACCGGCGCAGTGATGAAACGTGACGACCTGAAGGCAATTGCAGATATCGTCATAGATCACGACCTGCTGGTGATAAGCGACGAGGTATACGCAGAGCTTACTTACGAGGGGTCTCACGTGGCACCTGCGACTATCGATGGCCTGTGGGAGAGGACAATTACCCTCAATGGATTTTCAAAGGCCTATGCAATGACCGGGTGGCGGATAGGGTACCTCTGCGCCCCTGAGCCAGTTTGTGATGCAGCACTCAAGATTCACCAGTATGTTATGCTCTGTGCCCCTGTGATGGGACAGATTGCTGCCAACTCGGCGATACGGAACGGTGAGGCTGAAAAGAACAAGATGGTGACAGAGTATCGCGTGCGCCGGAACCTGTTTGTCCATGACCTTAACCGGATCGGGCTCCCCTGTCATGTACCTGAAGGTGCATTTTATGCATTCCCATCGGTAAAACCAACTGGCCTGTCAGACTTTGAATTCGCCGAACAGCTCCTGAAAGAAGAACGTGTCGCCGTTGTTCCCGGGTCTGTATTCGGGGAGGCCGCAAGGGATCACCTCCGATGCGCATACGCCGTTTCAAGAAAGGACTTAAAAGAAGCTGTAATCCGGATAGAGCGTTTTATGTCAAACCTCCGCAAATAAGCTGGAATTACCGCTGTTATAAAAAAAATTCACTCAACAAATATCTCTCTTTTTTCCCTGTAAGAGGCCTGTAACAACAGGTATCTGATTGATGCCCGCATCCGCAGGAAAATAGCGGGTTAAAGCCGGCCTGGCAAGGACCTATTTAAGATTTTTCAGGACATGGTCAAATCAGCATGACATTGTACTACCCAGGAGATACAGACAAGAGCGTGGATTGAGAAATGATTCCTGCAAATACCGGGCCATGCCCTGGGAACGGGAGTAATTTTCCAGGGAAAATCGGGATTACCTTGGTTTCGTATGGGTAGCAGCAGGTTCATTCTGTTGCAACCGGTCCCTTGAAAAATGATTCTTCGGAGTATGCCACCGATCGGGAATTACCCCGTAAAAAAAATCAAATGGACCAGCGGAAACAAACAAGGGTTGCAGGATATAGATTTATTGCGCTTATCATCCCATACTACATGATAGAACTTATGAGCTGCACGATTATTGTCGGTGGATTTTTTGGTGATGAGGGTAAGGGCAAGATAGTTGCACACATTGCCTACCACGATAAACCAACCATTATTTCAAGGGGTGGCGTAGGGCCGAATGCCGGCCACACGGTTAAGATGGGCGATAAGGAGTACGGGGTCCGGATGGTCCCGTCAGGTTTTATTTATCCTGATGCCCGTCTTTTTATCGGTACCGGTGTCCTTGTTGATCCCAGGGTGTTAAAAAGCGAAGTCGACATGCTGGATGTCAAGGGCCGGATTTTTGTTGATAACCGGTGCGGTATTATCGAAGAGGACCATATCAGGAGAGACAAGGGCAGCGATCACCTTGCCAAGACAATCGGGAGTACGGGAAGCGGGTGCGGACCTGCCAATTCAGACCGTGTCATGAGGTCCGCGAGACTTGCCCGTGATGTCCCGGAGTTGAAAGAATACCTGATAGATGTACCGATGGAACTCAATAGCGCATTGGACCGTGGCGAAAGAGTCCTCCTCGAAGGGACCCAGGGCTTTGGGATCTCATTGTATTACGGGACATATCCCTTTGTTACCAGCAAGGACACATCCGCATCACAGATTGCGGCGGATAACGGGGTCGGGCCGACCCGGATCGATGATGTTATCGTCGTGTTCAAGGCCTACCCGACAAGGGTAGGCGAAGGGCCTTTCTCCACGGAAATGACGCGGGAAGAATCAGACGAGATGGGCATCCAGGAGTTTGGGACCGTTACCCACCGGCAGCGACGTATCGGTGAGTGGGACGGGAAGATGGCACGGTACTCGGCAATGATCAACGGTTGTACACAGGCGGCAATCACCGGGATTGACAGGATCGACGAGACCTGTTTTGGAGCCACGCGGTACGATCAGCTATCTGAAAAAGCGATAAAATTCCTGAAAAAGGCAGAAGCTGATATCGGAGCACCAATAACCCTGATCTCAACGGGACCGGATGTATCACAGATTATTGACCTGCGTGACACGCTATGAAGAGGAGCCTGCTGGATATCCTGTGCTGCCCGGTCTGCAAGGGAGACCTGGTACTGGATGTTCTGAAGGAAGATGACACCGGGATTGTCGAAGGGACACTGACATGTGCCAGGTGCAGCGTGGCATACCCGATCAGTGACGGTATCCCCGACCTGCTTCCAAGAATTGAACACGGTCATTGAGAGTAGCATATCAGGGATCATGAATGGAATACCTGGTATTCCGCCAGGATATCGAACCATGAGGAATCTCTCTTTTTTTATCTATCATGATGGTGATCTGGTATGTATCCCGCGATAGTCCTTCCACTTGCCCTTCTCGTAGACCGGCTGGCAGGAGACCCGGATTCAACGTACCACCCTGTTGCAATCCTTGGCAGGTTGATTAGCTGGTGGGGAAAACCGGAAAAATGGCCCCAGCGGACTAGGAAACTTGCCGGAGTCGTGATGTGGATTTTGACGGTTTTCATTTTTGCATTACCCTTTTTCCTGGTAAGCATTGCCCTCCCCTGGTACCTGTACCTGATTTGTGCGCCGTTTCTCTTAAAAATCTGTTTTGCGTGGCGATCACTTGAAGAACATACTCTCCGTGTTGTAAAAGCTGCAGGTAATGACCTTGGAAAAGCCAGGTCGTGTGTCGGTATGATGGTTTCGAGGGATAGTTCGGTCCTTACCCGTGAACAGGTCCTTTCAGCCGGTTACGAGTCCATGTCCGAGAACCTGGTGGACAGCATCATCTCCCCCCTGTTTTTTTTCGGGTTGGCCGGGCTCACAGGAGCAGCAATATACCGGGCAGCAAATACGATGGATGCCATGCTCGGGTACAGGGATGATCGGGTAGACCTCGGCTGGTGTTCTGCACGGATGGACGATATCTTCAACTATATTCCTGCCCGGATTACCGGGTTGTTGCTGCTCATGTACTTTGCGTCCAGGGGGCGTTTCCATCCGGCATATGAAGCACTAAAGCAGGATGGTAAAAAAAGGCCGGGATTTAATGGTGGTATTCCGATGGCAATTATGGCAGGTGGAACAGGAGTCAGGTTTGAAAAGCCCGGAGTATATACCATCGGCCCGGGTGTCCGCACGCTGGAAGAGGGCGGACCGGATATCCTGAAAGCCGTAAGGGTAATTACCCTCGTATTCTCAGCACTTCTTATCGGCACACTACTTTTATTGCAGATACTGCTTAACATATAAGAATATGAAACTCGAGGAACTGAGATTTGGCACCGAGCTGCTGAAACGGGGTTTCGCATCCATGCAGAAGGGGGGAGTAATCATGGACGTCGTAAACGCCGAGCAGGCAATGATTGCAGAAGAGACCGGTGCAGTCGCAGTGATGGCACTGGAGCGGGTGCCTGCCGATATCAGGAAGGCGGGAGGCGTCGCCCGGATGGCAGACCCCGAGATCGTGATGTCAATAATTGATGCCGTATCCATCCCGGTTATGGGAAAAGTCCGCATTGGTCATTTTGTCGAGGCCCAGGTACTTGAGTACCTCGGTGTTGATATGATAGATGAAAGTGAGGTCCTGACCCCGGCAGACGAACAATACCATATTGACAAGACAAAATTTAAAGTCCCGTTCGTATGCGGGGCGCGGAATCTTGGTGAAGCCCTCCGGAGAATTAATGAGGGGGCTGCCATGATACGGACAAAAGGGGAAGCCGGTACCGGGAATATTGTCGAAGCCGTCCGCCACATGCGTGCTATCATGGGAGAAATCCGAATGCTGAAAGGCATGGATTCCCAGGAGCAGATTGATTTTGCCCGGGATATTGAGGCACCGGCAGAACTGGTAATCGAATGTGCACGGATGGGAAGACTCCCGGTAGTGAATTTCTCCGCAGGCGGTGTCGCTACTCCATCAGATGCGGCACTCATGATGCAACTTGGCGCAGATGGTGTATTTGTCGGGTCCGGAATCTTCAAGTCCTCAAACCCGAAGATAATGGCGAAGGCGATTGTTGAAGCGGTAAACAACTTCAATAACCCGGAAAAGATTGCACAGGCCAGCCGTGGACTGGGGGATGCAATGCCGGGCCTTGATATCCATACATTACCGGAAGACCAGGTACTGCAGTACCGTGGCCGGTAACCAGGCATTTTTTATTGAACGGAATAATTTCATCTTATGAGTGGCAATCCACTGAATAATAGCTTGCAATAACGGGTAACGAGGTGAAGCGGTGGGGTTCAGGATTGGGGTGCTCGCTCTCCAGGGCGCTGTCAGTGAACATATTGATGCATTCAGGCTAGCATTCGAATTGATGGGCTCAACAGGGCAATCCTCGGTGATTCCCGTCCGTAATGCCGACGAAATTCCAGACCTCGATGGCCTCGCGATTCCTGGCGGCGAATCGACCACGATTTCCCGCCTGATTGATAAAAACCGGATGAGGGGGCCGATTGAAGAATTTGAAGGTGGTATCTTTGCGACCTGTGCAGGGATGGTCCTCATGGCAACGAATGTCGATGACCCGAGGCTTACAACACTGGGCCTGATCGATATGAACGTAATGCGGAATGCGTTCGGGCGGCAGAAAGAGTCATTTGAAGCAGATCTTAAGATCCGTGGTTTCGATTCACCGTACCATGCTATTTTTATCCGGGCACCGGTTGCCACCAGTTGCGGAACCGGGACTGAAGAATTATCCAGGATAGAGAAGGGAATAGTTGCGGTACGAAAAGGGAAGCATTATGCCCTTGCATTTCATCCCGAGCTCAGTGTGGACACAAGGCTGCATGTAAGGTTCCTGGAAGGACTCCATGAATGAGGTATCGTCCGCAGACTTTTCTAAAATTCTGAAAGGACGCGGAATCAACCTATAATAGAAATTGAACCGGGGACTTTTTCTCTCCTCCGGCTGATCCTGTGTTGTATGTGTGGTTTGATAGAACAGGTACAAAAAAGAGTATTAATGCCTACTGTTGATCAATTACCCCGTCTTTCATGTAAATAATCCGGTCGAAATAACTTTTATGCCATTCTTCGTGTGATACCATGACAATTGTCTGGTGGAGATTTTTATTGAGTTTTTTGAAAAGGTCAAGAATTATTCTTGAATTCTGGGAGTCCAGGTTCGCACAGGGTTCATCGGCGAGTAAAATAGTGGGTTTATTCACCAGTGCCCGCGCAATTGCAACGCGTTGCTGTTCACCACCGGACAATTCCCCGGGAAGATGATGAATGCGGTCCCCGAGACCAACAACGCCAAGTATTTCAGTGCAGACAAGGTTGCATTCATGGGGTGTCATACCCCGGACCATCGATGGGAGATAGACATTTTCCTGGGCCGTCAGTTCAGGAACAAGTGCATAGTCCTGAAAAACATAACCAAGGCGTTTTAAGCGGAACAAAGTCCGGCTTCGCTCATCAAGAGCCCCGACATCAACCCCGTCAATTGAGATAAAACCGCTGGTAGGTCGGTCAAGGAGACCGAGCATGTGGAGCAATGTTGACTTTCCACTCCCACTCGACCCCATCACGCCTACAAATTCCCCTTTTTGGATCTCAATTGATACACCATCCAGGGCACGGACCTGTACAGCACCCATGCCATAGACTCTCTTAATATCACGCCCGACAATCATGTCAACCACGTATTGCTGAAAGAATATCCTCTTTTGTCGTTATCCAGGCGGGAACATACCCGGCGATCAATGAAACAGCCAGGAGACTTAGTGTTGAACGGACGATTAGCATTGCATCAACCACCGGTGCTACCGGCCCCCCGGGGAACACGATAGGGTTAGCAGCAAGTAACTGAAGGATTAACAGCAGGAAAAAACATCCAACAATTGTTCCGATTGCAAAGATGAAAAGGGCCTGGAAGATATATGATTTTACAATGATCGAACGATCGATGCCTATTGCTTTCAGGATACCAATCTGCTTTCGCCGGTAGACCGTATTGATAAAAATTACAATAAATATGACGACAATCGCGATAATCAGGCTGACAATCGTGCCAATGAAATTGATGATGTTAAAACTGCCAATAATCTGGTTCAGAAAATTCGCGGATTTCTCCTCCCAGGTCCAGATCTTTTCCTGTACTCCAAACGACATCAGGGTAATGCGCATTTTATCTTCATTACCAGTTTCCTGTGTCCGAACCAGGATCTGGTTTGCCTTGTCATCAAGACCAAAGACCGACTCGTACTCTTTTTTTGTAATAAATGCGTTGGAATCAGCACCATAAGAATCAGAATTAATAATTCCCTTTATGCGGTACTGCCGTGTAACCCCGTTGTTGAAGGTGATATCAACTGCCTGGCCAACATCCACACCCCCAAGGGATGGGATCACATCAAGCTTTTCATCCTCGTTTCCCGCAAGCCGGTAGCCTATTACGACCTGGTCAGTATCCGCCTCACTGAGGTACTCTCCACTGGAGACCTTCGATGCGGTTTTAAGGACCCTCCGCTCGTCGTCAGGATTGACTGCGTACAATACCGGGGTAACCGCATTTCCTTTATGGACAATTGTTGCCCCGGTTATGAACCGTGGAGAAACCCCCGTAATACCGGGAATCCGTTCGATTTTCTTCTGTAACTCGTTCACATTATTGATATAGATCTGATTTTTTTTCGGTTCGATGACCAGGTTCCCGTAGCTGTAATCGATAGACTGCTGGTTAAAGAGAACAGCCACCCCCGAAATAATGGATGGAAGAAAGATAAGGTTTACAAAGACCATCCCGATGATAAGGATCGTAAGGTAGAGCGTACCCTTGTTCCCCCTTACAATCGATCGCTTTGCGAGGAAAAAGGCGACCTTTGACTCCTCAAACATTGCCGGTTCCCTTTTTACGGAAGACGAAGAACCAGTATGCAAATCCTCCCGCCAGGATGATGAGCAATACTATCCCGATAATAAGCGGGGTACTGTCCCTGGTATATACATTCAGGTAAAGCAACTGTTGTTCCTGGCGGGGCCCGTAATCATCCTCGTACTGGATTGTTAGGGTATAGGGGATATCACCCGAACGGTCAGCCAGGAGGTTGAAGGGCGCAGGTGCATCATTATTCGGCTCAATTTTTCCAACAAAGGCCTCCTTTGTACCCGACAGCGGGATGTCTATTTTTGCATTGACAGATTTGGCATCATCGGTACCGGTGTTCTCTATCCTGATAAAAAGGGTGAACTGGTCTCCTTTACTGATCCTGGCCGGATCGGTGGTGATTTGTGATATATCAATCTGCGCCTGGCCCCTGACCCTGACACCCAGTGTCTCGACCTGTCTCTGGAACGTACCGTCAGGGTTCTGGTAGTCAATAATCAGGTTTATCGGGTTAATTCCCTGTGCGGTCTTCTTATCCGTTGAAAAATCCATGCCGATTGTTTTTTGTTCACCCTGGCCTAGTTTTTCAACATGGTAGGTGCCCGGGGTTTTTGAAGTAATTGAGGGGGTTGATGTGTCTACGGTGATCTGGATATTACTCGCCGATAGTTGTCCGTCATTTGAAAGCACCACTGTCGCGTTAAAATCGTTACCCGGGATTACACTGGCTGGCAATTGTTTATTGACCGTAATCTGGGGTCTTTTCTGGATCTGGACTTCACTGTTAACATTTACTGGTATTGGAAATTTAAGACTCGTTGCATCAGATACACGGATCCAGACCTCAGGGAAATATACTCCCGGCTGGTCAGGTGCCCTTATGAGGAATGTCAGGGGTATGGATTGCCCGGGCCCAAGTGCACCAACCCTGTTATAGGCCCCGCCAATAACGTCTATACCATTTCCTACCATTGTGACACTGTCAATTGGGGCGTTAATATCCACGCTTTTGGTTGTAGCTGAATTACTACCTGCTATTCCGCTAGTATAAGACTGGGATAACGTGGCCTTCTCAGCAGTATTTTTGACTGTGACCGAAACGATACCCTGTTCTCCGGGCAGGAGTACCGAAGGAGTGACTTTATAATCAGCGATAATTACGGAAGGCTCACTTGCTAATGCGGGTGTTATGCTTAGTAACAGGAAAAAAATCAGCAATGTGGCCATAACGTATGTATTGATCAGGGTCGGCCTCATGATTAGTATCCTTCTCCCTACGGCAATAATGATATCGATGGTCCATACATCATATCCTGAAAAAGGGATGTATTCAGCCAGGTTCATGTAAGGAAGACCCATTTTACAACGGTTAATTATTAAATTGAAATGCCCTCTGAATTACCGCCGGGGTTTTAATCTCGCCTGAACTGGGGGTATTTACAAGGATTATGATGACCGGGAAGTCATGCTTCAACAACTTATGGGAATGATTATCCGGGATCCGTCAAAAAAACCCCGGGAAAATTAAAAAAAATAAGGGCAAACACGATCCGGAACTTAAAAAATCTGCAATAATTCTGGTAGGACCAGGAGACCGTCTTTCAATCCCGGCTGTCCGGTCGCTCCTTTTCTGCGAGACTGGATCCCGGAACCAGCATATGCTTTTCGATTACCTCTGCAAGTTCGAGAAGACGGGCTTTCATTTTCTCCCCCTCCGTGAGGTCGATCACCGGAACTCCCGTTCGATCAGTGACCTCCATGGCGGGGTCGTAAGGGAATGCAAAAATCGTAATGACTCCTGCCTCAGCCAGTCGTTTCGCAATCAGTCCCGGATCGTCCCCGGGTCGTAATTTATTAATCACACCGAAGATCCGTGGAATCCCGAGTTCTTTTGCCATTTTCGCGATCTGGAAGGCAGTTTCGACGGATTTCAGACCGGGCTCAACGATAACCATCAGGGCCTGGGCAGACCGGGTTGTGCCCCGTCCAAGGTGTTCCACACCCGCTTCCATGTCCATCACCAGGAGGTCAGCTTCTCCCGAAAGGTGGGAAACAAGCCTCCTTGCGAGGGTGTTTGCAGGGCAGTAACAGCCACCACCTCCGGTCCTGATTGCCCCGAGGACAAGCAGACGCACCCCGTCCCTGCAGGACACGCCAAACATTTCGAGCACGTCGTTTACTTTTGGGTTGATACGAAAAACCATCCCCGAAGCTCCGGGCGGGGCCCCGGTCCGCTCCTCGATAAAATCCTTGCGGGAAATAAGGGGAATGATCGTACCTGGTTGTCCTGCTATACCACAACCAAGTGAGTACCAGAGGTTTGGGGAAGGGTCCATATCGAGTGCTATGACCCGCAGCCCTTTTCTTGCAAAAGTCCTGGCGAGTCCGGCAGCGATCGAAGTCTTCCCGACGCCCCCTTTACCGGTGACTGCGAGGGTAATCATTATCCACCTGTTTAGTGTTCCGGGAATATAACGGCTCCCTGGCAGCCTGATGGTGTTGCGGGGTAACCCTGTATGATTAGCCATATGTTAATGGGATACGGGGAATGAAGTACAAGACATACAATGGGCCGTATTACTGTCATGCCTGAAGGCAAAAGCGGACCCCTCCAGGAAGGGGAAACGCTGTTATTCCATCTTCAACGGCTTGGTATTCGTATCAATACCGGCTGCGCAGGTACCGGGGAGTGTGGTACCTGCCGGGTCCGTGTGCTCACCGGAGCAGAGGTCCTTTCCCCACCAGCCCCGCCTGAAAAGAAAATATCCGGTACCACCGGGTGGCGTCTTGCATGCCAGGCGATAGTGCGTGAGGAAAATAAAGATATTATTGTCGAAACCCGTGATATAGGCACTTTTTCGATTCTTGGAGAGGGTATCAGGGCGGAATTTTTAAAAGACCCGGTTGTATCGGTAAAGGAAGTAGACGGGCAACGCGTGATTGTACGGGGTGAAAATGTTCTGGATATACAAAAAGGGAGGTGTACCGGGATATCTTTTGATGCCGGTACTACTACCCTTGTCATACGGTGGTATGACCTTGAAGGCGATGACCGTAACCCGATAGCGACAGTTTCTGCTCTAAATCCACAGGGAAGGTTTGGTGACAATGTTATCGACAGGGTTGGTTATGCGACTACATCCCCCGAAGGTCAGTCCGGAATGGAGCAGGTTTTGGTTGATGCAGTACAACGGGTCCTGTCATCAGGGCCGGTCAACCCTGCTGAGATCTATGATATAGTCATGGTTGGAAATACCGTAATGCGGGACCTGGTAACCGGTCTCCCGGTCCGGTCCCTTGGAAGGTCTCCCTATGAATCATGTCATCCTGGACCGATCGAGATCCCTGCAGCTGACAGAAAGATCGCGATACATCCCGGGGGACACCTTTATGCCCCTCCCGTTCTTGGACAGTTCGTCGGGGCCGACATGCTTGCAGTACTCCTTGCTGTCGGAATGCACGAGCATGAAGAGGTTACCATGGCCATCGATATCGGTACGAACACCGAGATTGCCATCGGAAACAGCGACCGGATACTTGTTACTTCATGCGCATCAGGGCCTGCATTTGAAGGTTCGGGAGTGAAGTGCGGTACGGGGGCGGTGAAGGGAGCTATTGAGCGGGTACGCATCCTGGACAGAGAGACGGTCATATATACGACAATTGGAAATGAACCCCCCACCGGCATCTGTGGTTCAGGCCTTGTGGATACCCTTTCGGAATTGCTTGAAAACGGGTTCATGGACATGGCAGGAAAATTTAACGGTGGAAGGACACGTTTTATCCTGGCGGTCCGTGATGGCGACCTGGAGGATTCAATATTTCTTGATGAAGAGGATATTGATGCAATTAAGCTCGCAAAGGCAGCAATTTTCACCGGGGTCCAGACCCTTCTTGGAAGGTGGGGTGTACTAACGGACCAACTGTCGAAGGTTTATCTCGCCGGTGCATTTGGTACATCTATTGATCCGGTCCATGCCGAACGGATCGGAATGATTCCCCCCCTCCCTCGCGACAGGGTAATACAGGCTGGAAATGCGGCCATTGAAGGGGCATCCATGATGTTACTCTCAAGGGCGAAGCGATACCAGGCAGAGAAGATGGTTTCAATAATTGAACACGTAAGCCTTGAAAATGAACCCGGGTTTGAAGATATGTATATTGAGGGGCTCAGGTTTGGCCCGATTGACAGTTCATGAAAAGAAAATAAATGCTGCAAAAAATCAGGAAGCCCGGCTTTGCTGAAGACCCCGGCTGGGATAATGAATAACCTTGAAATTTCTGTAACTTTCCTGAATCCCCAAACCGAAATATTTCAATGAATGTCTTATCAGGGGTAAGGTTGGGAGTAGGTGAAACCTCCACCCGTGACTGTGTTCCTTCTTTGTTTCAAATATGCAGGGTTTTTAACAAATTCAAAGGATCTTTTAAATAAGCATCACGGTACTGCTGGAGGTGATAACTATCCGGTGCTCCTCTTTAAGCTCCCTGAGATAGAGGTCAAATGCCCGTCTTGTTATGCATCCCGAGGCCGTCATACTGCATGGAAGTCCGACCACCTGCATTGCAAGGTCTTCAACCCCCGTCTCCCCCGATTGCCGGAGTACTGACAGGATAGTATCTTTCGTTGCAGGGTGTCCACAGCCCTCAAATAATGCATCCTTTAATAAATCCCCTGCCTCCTGCATCAACGGGTAACGGGGGTCCATCTCAGCAAGGCAGTAATTGTCAGCTTCATCGTTATGTTGTTCATCATAGCAGAACCTGCTGAGAGTATCCAAATCCCCGGAGTCAGCACCGGCAAGTTTTCCCGCGATGCATGATGCTGAGCCACAGGGTGTATCGCGGATGACCTCGATATGGTGGATTATCCCTGACCCGGGATCGGTGATCACCTTGAGTAGAGGCCGTCCAAAGAATTTCAGGAATTCGTTAATGCACGGGTCCCCGCTCCGTTGAAGGCTGCAGAACGGCTCAGGAAACTCAATATAAATCCCAAATTCCGTCAATTCATCGCTAATCGTCTTTTTCGCCTCCGGGATTGTGTCCCGGTCATCGATCGGGTACAGGACAGACCGGACACCAAGCCGTCTGGCGATACAGGGGACCAGATCGCTTAGGCGTCCATGGATGCCAAGGATGATCAGCAGGTCTGCCTGAGCAACTGGAAAGTCGGTTGGGATGTAGCGCTCCGGATTTTCAAAAAGGCTTTCACTACCCTCCGTATCCCCACCCGGGACAAGGATATGTTCAGGCCGGAGTTCGTACGCCCCGCTGACCTGGTCTCCGAGCCCGCCAAGGCTGACCGTGTTGATTATCTGTTCCCCGAAGGGTCCTGAATAGAGGAAAAAGATCCTCATTTCCTTTCCTGCATGAGCATCCGGCATTTTCGAAGGCCCTCTACACAGTCCCTGCCGTACGCATCAGCACCAATCGATTGTGCGAACCCCTCGGTCACCGCATGGCCCCCTACGATGATACGGACCTTATTCCGGAATCCGGCATCGGAAAGCCCCTTTATGACATTCCTCATTTCTGGCAGTGTTGTTGTTAGGAGTGATGACATGGCAAGGATATCCGGGGCGTTCTTTCTTACTGCTTCAACAAATCTGGCACAGGGGACATCCACTCCTATATCAGTGACAATAAATCCATCCGATTCAAGGGTTACAGCAAAGATAGTCTTTCCAATATCATGCACGTCACCGGCTACCGTGCCAATAACCACATGCCCTTTTCCATCTTTCCGGGGCGGTAGAAGAGGTTTTAACAGCTCAATGGCCCGTTTCATGTTCCTGCCTGAAACAATCAGGTCAGAATTAAAATATCTCCTGAACCTGGGATCTTCGTACCCCTTTCCAATCTCTTCAAGGCCGGCCTGGAGTTCACCAAAAACGGTAAAGGGATCGGCCCCGCTGTCAAGCTTAGACTGGCAGAACTCCCTGATCCTGGTGCCTTTGAAATCAAGAAGTACGCTAACCAGGTAAGAAAGCCTATCTTCCTGTATTGAGTCATCTGCCATCTGACATCCCTTTACATTGTGCGGCATAGCCAAACATGGTAAAAAATGTCATGCCTTCGTTCACCAACCTGACACCTCCCGACTGTTGCTGCAGTAACATACTACCCGTACTATTTGTGTTGCATTCCCGGAGTTGTTTTTTCGAATTCGGAAAATCCTTCCGGATTGACAGGGATCCCCTTCAACGGGAACCATGGACACTTCTTCGTTCATGGAAAAAGGGTTCCGATCCTAGCGGTAACTCCACCCGGGTTTATGATCGACCCCGTCCCATTTTTCCCTGAGATATGCAGGTATTCCTGCGGAATCACGAGGGCCTACCATCACATCCCAGTTAATTGCATCCTCAATATCGCCCTTCAGGCGTGCAGCGAGGCCTGGGATGATAAGTGTCCTGTGGGTGACCTTTTTTGAAATTCCTGAAGAACTGATGATATCAGCTACCTTCTGGGCGTTAAATTTTCTCCCTGCAACCGCGGAATCAACTGAAAGGCCCTCAGTATCTGCCACCAGCAGGTAGCAGTTGAGCTTCTCAATATCAGAAAGGACCGTGTAATAGGTAAGGGCAAAATTTGAGGTGATCAGTACCGGGCTTGTCACGGGGTCGGGAGTACCAAATACCCGCAGTCCGGGCTCAACACTCACTGGTTTTCTCGGGTCGTTGTACAGGTTATTGATAAGGACAACCAGTGGCAGTGTTGACCACATCGAAGGGTCCCTGATCATCACCAGATCGGCATACCGAATTGTCATCATTGACGCGAGGCAGGACTCCATCCAGCGGATTGCCTCACCCGGCAGGGAATTCCCCTGGTCCCAGAGGGTCACCGGTGACCCTATAAGCGGGTACCCAAGCAATGAATCCTCGCCGGAAATTGCCGATGTCCTGATCATTGTCATGTTATCGAGAGATTTCGGGAGTGCCTCCCCAAAGCCGCAACCCGGGTCAATGAGGAGGTTCTTAACCCCCCTGTCTGAAATTGCAGAGACAAGAGACCGTATTGTGCCGACATTACCGTCGGCATGGACTGCCAGCGGGCATCCGGTACTACTGGCCAGTTCGGACATCTCCTGCCAGTTTGATTCATCTGCCGCATATATGAGCGGTCTCCGGTCCCCGGCCACCCCAAGTCCTGCTGACATGACCCCGGGGTCAGATGACCAGAGGATCAATGGCAAGTCCGTCAGCCCCGCGACCATCTCCACCGTTTTTCTGAAATTTTCTGCATTACCGGTACGTGAACGGATGGTGATGCCATCGAGTTTCAGGGTGTGACCGATATACGGGTGGGAAAATGAACTGGTCTCCTGTACCAGTGAGGTGATGTCATCCGCTATCATCGTGTCATCTACCGTGGTGAAGATAGCAGTTTTGTTAAAATAGCGGAGTTCATGGCGGTGCATGACGAGCTGGCCACCGACCTTGATCTCCTTCTCACCCTTCCCGATCACGATCTCTTTTACCGGCGGAGCGAGGAGTGCCTCGAGTTTATCATGGTTGGCCTGGAATTCCGGAGCCTTAAGCGGGGGACAATTGCCCAGCGTGAGTCCACGCTCACAGAGCTGTACCGCAAATCCCATGCAGGTTTTCGGGAGACACTCACCGCAGTTCGTGCGGGGAAGAAGCGGGTATAGATTCATCGGGCCTAGTTTTTTCTTCGTCATTTTTCGTCCCACCTAATGCCCCACCCCGATGAAATCAGGGAATGTCGGGGGATTTATTCCATCTGCAAGCCATCCTACGATGTCCTCAATGGTCCTTGCCCCACCCGGATGGAGCATGATAAACAGGTCTATCCCGGCAAGAAGGAATGCAAGGGCGCCTGTTGTTTCCCACAGGGGGCCACGGTACTCACGGGGCCCCAGTCCCGGATCCCGTTTCCAGGCCTCTCGTGCAGCCCATGAATTTGCGGTCCCCGATGCCATAGGGCACTGAAGCTCCCGATCACCCATCAGGCCCGCATATCGTATACGCTCCATCACCGAATAGGAGTACTCAAGTCCGTATCCAAGCGCTGCAGAAGTCGGGTCCATAATGATCTGGTCCGGGGGCAGGTACCCCATCAGCTTCCGGTTCAGCTCCTTGGCCTGGTTGATATCGATCGGGCTCCAGGCAAGGACGACGTGGTTAAATTCCTGTGCCGCTTTCGCAACAGGTTCCCACATGTTCATGGTCGCTGAGGAGAGAAGGATCCGCTCCCCGGAACATACTTCAGCAATTTTCGGAAGGAGCTTGGCATCTTTTTCAGGGTTTCCGGAACCCCCGATGATGAGGGGTACATCAACAGCCTGGAGGAGATCTTCAACAAGGCTGACGGCACGCTTGACGGGCGTATCCTTGAGGTACGGGTCTGTACTTATCAGGTCAAGATCTATTAAGTCAGCACCGTACCGGTCAACCCAGGCCTTCGCCCAGGCACAGGGGTCCTCAAGAGCGTCCCCGAACGATTCTTTAACGGGCCCCGGTAGTGGTGGGACAATATCGAATACACTCCCGGCAACCACGGGAGAATGCGGGTCGGTCCCTTCGAATAAATGGAAAGGTGGTGTCGATGCCCCACCGATAGCGACCGATCGAACCCGGCTTCCACCATCCCCCCTGGTTGAGCCAAGGATTACCTCCCGGATTTTTCCCGGGTATGTCCGGACCGAAGGTGTATACCCGATATCAACTAGTCCTGCCATTGGCTCCGGTCCTGGTACAAACCCGGTTACTGCCGGTAACCCGGAGAGATCTGACAAAGATAATGTAAGTTCCTTTGCTGTCAGGGTGACACCCTCAAGTTCCAGTTCGCTATCCCCCGCAAGGAGTTTTATCAGGCTCCGGATCAGTGCCTCCTGTCCGTTTTCCACGTTATTTCCTCCCTTTTCTTACAAAGACCCGGTCGGCGTGGAGCCGGACATTATGAAACGTAATTGACACACCAGTCCCCGGGGCTGGTGGCAAAGAACGCCCCTCATGAATGGTCCGGGTACTGTCGGTAACAAGCCCGGTAATATCCGCTGGAGGAATTTCCGCCGATGATGCCCGGGCAAGGACCGGGTGGTGATGTTCCCGGAGGAATACCATCATCTCATCAACTGACGTCACATCTTTCTCGGTGGCAATTTTGTCATGCATATCAGAACGGATATAATCGTTCAGTTTTTCTTTAACATCCGAAGGCATCCATACAATCCTCCCCCATCCGCCACTTGCCCGCAGAAACCGCGGAGACCTCATGTATTCGAAAGAGAGCCCATGGAAGCCATCAACCTGCCTCCCGCCACCGGTTGAATCGGCAATGGAACCGAAACTAAGGCCTGTGGGGGTCACCCCCCGGAAATCGCGGTTTACAATCCCAAGACCATCGCATTCAGGGACATAAAATGTTGTACATTCAAAACAACCGCATGATGTATGTGGATAACCGAAGGCCGTGTACAACTGGACACGCGAAACATCAGACAGGGATTTCTCCTTGACAACACGGTTTACACCTTCATATTCCCCGGTTTCAGGGTCAATGCAGACCCCTTTCTGGATCTCGTAAATCGGCCCTCTCGGGTCAACCCGGGAGGCTGCCCGCCCGTCAAGCCAGCTGATCGCCCCGCAGTTGGCATACCGCTCCGGGGTGATCACGCAGACATGCGATGGTGCAAATGACTGGCAGAGAGAACATCCATAGAAGACATCTACGTCCTCATCGGTCATGCCCCGTGTCCGTGCATCGCGTTCTTCATACGTCTGAACCGCCATCGCATGCCAGTTGTGCACGAGGGCCGGATCGGTGATTATTTTCACACTGATCCGCTCAATGATCGGTAAAGCACTCCTGAACAGCCGAATAAGGACAGTCCCGACATGATATAGCGAGAGGCCACGTGCAACTGCTTTTTTATCGACACGGAGCCAGATCCCGTCTCTCTGGTTCAGGTGCATGAACCCTTCG